>NZ_JBLJAK010000040.1:0-43298 GCF_047530105.1 Serratia sp. T13T92
CAAAGAGAGAGTGTGTGCGGCGATGCGAAAACTGCTGCAACTGGCCTATGGTGTGGTGAAATCAGGAAAGACATTTAATGCGGAAATACCGCTTGCCGGATAGCCGACAAGACGGTATCTCTCCCACTGTAAAGGTTGGAGATCACATTAATACGGGTTTGGGGAGAGGGAGCAAGTCCAGAGCCGCTGTCAGGTACAGGTGCCAAAATGTAGCACGTTTAGTCCCCTCTCAATGATGTTGGGTAAGTGAGGTTTGCCAATTAAGGTTACCGTTGCCCCTCACACCAACCCTCTCCCACTGTAGAGGTTGGAGATCACATCAATACGGGTTTGGGGGAGAGGGAGCAAGTCCAGAGCCGCTGTCAGGTACAGGTGCCAAAATGTAGCACGTTTAGTCCCCTCTCCCTTTGGGAGAGGGTTAGGGTGAGGGGAGATTGCTGCGCGCATTTCTTCGCTTAGCCGACAAAAATCAAGTATGGGGGGAGTTTGCCTCTCCCTGCTTTGTCACGTCTGTAGCACGCCAAACCCCTCAAACTGTGTTGCCGATCACATAATCGCCAGGCTAATTTAACTGACTGTTTTTAAGAGATAATTTCCTAGGCTCCGGCTTTGACTTCGTCCCAACAGCGGTATAGCATTTATTTGAAATGCAATTTCGCATATTGAAATACAAAGAACATAAAACATGCAGTTCACCATAAGGGAGAAGCAGTATGAGAGTGAGCTATACCGAGTTAAAACAGCAATTCAAACGCGTGCTGCTGGCACGAGGCGTGGCGGAACCCACCGCGGATGAGTGTGCCACCCTGTTCGCCGATACCACCGAAAGCGGCGTCTATTCCCACGGGGTCAACCGCTTCCCACGTTTTATTCAGCAGTTGGACGCGGGTGATATCGTGCCTGGCGCCGAACCGAGCAAGCTGCTGTCGTTAGGCGCAATCGAACAGTGGGATGCCCATCAGGGCATTGGCAACCTGACCGCCCGCAAGATGATGGATCGTGCTATGCAGTTGGCGGATCAACACGGAATCGGCCTGGTGGCGTTGCGTAATGCCAACCACTGGATGCGTGGCGGAGGTTACGGCTGGCAAGCGGCAGAAAAAGGTTATATCGGCATTTGCTGGACCAACTCGATCGCCGTCATGCCGCCTTGGGGGGCTAAAGAGTGCCGTATCGGCACTAACCCGCTGATCGTCGCCGTGCCGAGTAATCCCATCACCATGGTAGATATGTCGATGTCGATGTTCTCCTACGGCGCGCTGGAAATGAACCGCCTGGCGGGCAAAAAACTGGCGGTAGACGGCGGTTTCGATAACGACGGCAACCTGACGCGCGATCCGGCCATCATCGAGGAAAATCGGCGTATCTTGCCGATGGGCTATTGGAAGGGGTCTGCGCTGTCGATAGTGCTGGATATGATCGCTACCCTGCTCTCTGGAGGTTCATCGGTCGCTGAAGTTACCGAAGATAACCGCGATGAATACGGCATTTCGCAGGTGTTTATCGCCATTGAGATCGACCGCCTGATCGACGGCAAAACCCGTGATGAAAAACTGCAGCGCATTATGGATTACGTTACCAGCGCCGAGCGTGATAACCCAGAAGTCGCCATTCGCTTGCCGGGCCACCGCTTCCCGCACGTCCGCGCCGAAAATCAACGCGATGGCATCCCGGTAGACGATCGGGTCTGGGCCCGCATTCAGGCACTTTAAGGAGCAGTTATGATCTTCGGCCATATTGCCCATACGGCAGCAGAACACTATCCCCCGGCGATTGCCAAAGCCGTGGCCTATTTGCAGAACACCGACTTTACCGCCCTGTCTGCTGGGCGTTATGAGGATCCTGAAACCGGTTATGTGGTACAGGTGCTGGATCTTCACACGCAACATAAAGATGAGTTGCGCCCTGAAGTACACCGCAAAAATATCGACGTGCAGTTCCTGGTAAGTGGTACTGAATTAATAGGCGTTGCGGCGGACAGAGGAAACAACGTTATTCATCAGGAATTATTAGCGCAGCGCGACATTATTTTCTATCGGGATGTGGAAGACGAATCCTGGTTAACCATGCAGCCCGGTAATTTTGCGGTATTTTATCCGCAAGATGTCCATCGCCCTGCATGTATTAATCAAACGCCCTGCGATATCAGAAAGGTGGTGGTGAAAATACCGATAACATTACTTTCCAGCACGATGAAATAAAGACTGTCTCATAACGTGAATTTAGCCGTTTCATTGATTGCGATAATATCAGGTGAAAAATATGGAAAACACAACGCCGGGCTTTATTATTGGTGCTTATCCTTGCGCCCCTTCATTTCATCAGCTCGAACGTGAAAAGGAAGTTCAATTCTGGGATCGGCTGGCTGAACTGCCGCTGATCCGTGGGCTGGAGCAACCTTGTCTGGACGATCTGCATCCTTATGGTGACGATTTCTTGCTTAAGCAGATCCCCAACCACTGGCAACTGGTGCTTACCGCGGTAATGGGGACTATGCAACGACGCGGCAGCGGGCGGGATTTTGGCCTCGCCGCCCGTAATGAGGAAGAGCGCCAGGCAGCGGTGGATTATATCCGTTCAATACATGACAAAGTTAAGCGAACCAACGATCGCGCCGGTCGCCAACAGGTGGTAGCCCTGGAGCTTCAATCGGCCCCCAACCGGCAGGAAAAAGACAGTGCGGCGGCGCGGCAGGCTTTCATTGCCTCATTGGAAGACATTGCCGGTTTGCACTGGGAATGCGATTTGGTGATTGAGCACTGCGATGCGCTGACCGGGCCCATGCCACGCAAGGGTTTCCTGACGCTGGAAGATGAGATCATCGCGGCGCAGGCGATAAACCGCCACTTTGGCGATACGCTAACCCTGGCCATCAACTGGGGCCGTTCTGCTATTGAGGGGCATAATAACCATCTACCTTTGCAACAGGTGAAACAGTGCCAACAGGCAGGGTTATTAAGCGCCCTGATGTTCTCCGGCACCGCCAGCCACGGTGCTTATGGCGAATGGGAGGATACTCATGCGCCCTTTGCCCCATTCGATGGCAGCCATTATGTTTGCCATGAATCATTAATGACGCTGGACAGTGCGCGGCAATTATTTAATCAGGCTCCGCTGGCAGAATTAAACTATGCCGGTATCAAATTACTGTCCACCTCGGCACAAGAGAGCGTTGAGCAACGGATCGCTATTATCAAGGATGGTATCAACGCCCTGGCGCTAAGCAGTGGCCTGATCACGACACCAATAAAATAGAACATCAAATAATACCCATTAAAACGGTAAACAATAATACGGATTTATTCCGAGCCCCCTACTTATGCGAAGGTATCAATAACATGAATACTGCTTCTGTTGCTGTTAACCAAAGTCAGACCATACCCAAATTACGCTGGCTGAGAATTGTGCCGCCTATTCTGATTACCTGCATTATTTCTTATATGGACCGCGTTAATATCGCCTTCGCCATGCCTGGTGGCATGGACGCCGAATTGGGGATCACCGCCTCAATGGCCGGATTGGCGGGCGGCATCTTCTTTATCGGTTATCTGTTCCTGCAAGTGCCCGGCGGTAAGCTGGCGGTTAACGGTAACGGCAAGAAGTTTATTGGCTGGTCACTGCTGGCCTGGGCGGTGATCTCGGTGCTGACCGGTTTGGTGACCAATCAATACCAACTGCTGTTCCTGCGTTTTGCCCTGGGTGTTTCCGAAGGCGGTATGCTACCGGTGGTGCTGACCATGATCAGCAACTGGTTCCCAGACAAGGAACGGGGCCGTGCCAACGCCATCGTGATCATGTTCGTGCCGATCGCCGGTATCCTCACCGCCCCGCTATCCGGCTGGATCATCACCGCCTGGGACTGGCGCATGCTGTTCCTGGTGGAAGGTGGCCTGTCACTGGTGGTAATGGCGTTATGGTGCTTCACCATCAGCAACCGCCCACAGGAAGCGAAGTGGATTTCGCAGGCAGAAAAAGACTACCTGATCAAAACCCTGCATGACGAACAACTGCTGATCAAAGGCAAAACGGTGCGCAATGCTTCGCTGCGACGCGTGCTGGGCGACCGGATCATGTGGCAACTGATCCTGGTTAACTTCTTCTACCAAACCGGGATCTACGGCTACACCCTGTGGCTGCCCACCATTCTGAAGGGCCTGACCAACGGCAATATGGAACAAGTGGGCTGGCTTGCCGTGCTGCCCTACATTGGTGCCATTTTCGGCATGCTGATCGTTTCCACCTTGTCCGATCGTACCGGTAAACGCAAAGTCTTCGTTGCCCTGCCGCTGGCCTGCTTTGCTATTTGCATGGCGCTTTCCGTGCTGCTGAAAGATCACATCTGGTGGTCTTATGCCGCGTTAGTCGGCTGCGGCGTGTTTATTCAGGCGGCGGCCGGTGTGTTCTGGACTATTCCCCCCAAATTATTCAACGCCGAAGTGGCCGGTGGCGCACGCGGCGTGATCAATGCCTTGGGCAACCTCGGTGGCTTCTGCGGCCCCTATATGGTCGGCGTGCTGATCACTCTGTTCAACAAGGACGTTGGCGTTTATAGCCTGGCTGCCTCACTGGCGATCGCCGCACTGCTGGCGCTGATGTTACCCAACAAATGCGACCAGGTCGCCGGGAGCGAGCAATGAAATACTGGCTAGGGCTCGATTGCGGCGGCACCTTTATCAAGGCCGGATTGTATGACGCCGAGGGTAAAGAACTGGGCATTGCCCGCCGTAATCTGGCAATTGTTGCCCCACAGCCTGGTTGGGCGGAGCGGGATATGCCCGCGCTATGGCAAACCGCCGCCAGCGTGATCCGTGAGGTGTTGGAACACAACGGTATCGCTGCGGCAGCCGTTCAGGGGCTGGGGATTTCGGCCCAGGGCAAAGGCGTGTTCCTGTTAGATAAACAGGGGCAACCGCTGGGTAACGCTATTCTGTCTTCCGATCAGCGGGCACTGGCTCAGGTGATGGCCTGGCAACAAGCGGGCATGCCGCAAGACCTGTACGAGCAAACTCGCCAAACCCTATGGACCGGCCATCCAGTTTCGCTGCTGCGCTGGATCAAGCAGCATCAACCCGAGCGTTACGCCAAGATCGGCAGCGTGCTGATGGCGCATGACTACCTGCGTTACTGCCTAACGGACGAACTGGCCTGTGAAGAAACCAATATCTCCGAATCCAATCTGTATCAGATGGAGCGCGGCTGTTATGACCCGGCGCTGGCACAGCTGCTTGGCATCGGCGAGATCATGTCAGCCCTACCGCCGATTGTCGGTTCTGCCGAGATCGCCGGGCGCGTTAGTGCTGAAGCCGCGGCGTTGACCGGCTTGCAAGTCGGCACCCCGGTGGTAGGCGGTTTGTTTGACGTGGTATCCACCGCACTCTGTGCCGGGCTGCAGGATGAAACCCGACTCAATGCGGTGATGGGCACCTGGTCGGTCACTAGTGGTATCACCGCGACAATCACTTCCGACTCCGGCTATCCGTTCGTTTATGGCCGCCACGCCGAGCAAGGCAAATACATCGTCCACGAAGCCAGCCCTACCTCCGCCGCCAATCTGGAGTGGTTTTGCCAGCAATGGGGCTTGCAAGACTACGCGCAGCTCAACCGTTGGGTGGCTGACCTACCCAAGGCTGGCAGCCAGTTGCTGTTTGCCCCCTTCCTTTATGGCTCCAACGCCGGGCTGGGATTGAGTGCCAGCTTCTACGGTATGCAGGCCTTCCATCAACGAGAACACCTGGTACAGGCGATTTTCGAGGGCGTGGTGTTCTGCCATATGACCCATCTGAATCGTATGCGGCAACGTTTCCCCCAGACCAAGGCGCTGCGCGTCACCGGGGGGCCTGCTAAATCGGCTCCCTGGATGCAAATGTTTGCCGACGTCAGCGGCTTACCGGTTGAGCTCCCGCAGGTGGAGGAAACCGGCTGTTTAGGTGCAGCGATGGCTGCCATGGTGGGCACCGGCGCTTTCAGCGACTTTGCCGCCGCGCAGCGGGCATTGGCTCCACGCATCGAAACCGTTCTGCCAGATCCCGCCGCTCAGGATGCATACCACCGTAAATACCAACGTTATCAGGCGCTGGTTGCCACGCTACAAACGCTGCAACACGGCGACTTTCAGGAGGCTTTATGACCATCAAACCGCGCCTGCAATTGGCGCTCGATCACACCCGGCTGGATGCCGCTCTGCAAACGGTCGACCGCCTACATCCGTACGTCGACATCATCGAGGCGGGCACCATTTTATGCATCAGCGCCGGGATCCAGGCAGTGAGCGCCCTGCGTGAACGTTGCCCGCAACATACGCTGGTCGCCGATCTGAAGGTGGCCGATGCCGGAGCTACCCTGGCCGAACAGGCTTTTTCGCAGGGAGCCAACTGGATGACAGTGATATGCGCAGCCCCCTTGGCCACCATGGCTAGCGCGTTGGAGGTGGCCGAACGCTACCGGGGCGAAATCCAGATCGAACTGTTTGGCCGCTGGACGTTGGAAGATGCCAAAGCCTGGCGCGATCTGGGTATCAAACAGGCGATTTACCACCGGGGCCGCGATGCACAGGCCAGCGGGCAAACCTGGGGCCAACAGGATCTGGACACCATGAAGGCGCTGTCCGATCTGGGGGTTGAGCTTTCGGTTACCGGCGGGATCGTCCCGGCCGATTTGCCGCTGTTTAAAGACATCGCCGTGACGGCGTTTATTGCCGGGCGTGCGCTGGCCGAGGCTGCCGATCCGGTGGTGGCCGCACGTCAGTTCCATACCGCCATTGATGACATTTGGAGATCTTGATATGCGCCAGCATCCGTTGGGAATTTACGAAAAAGCGCTGCCGAAACATCTGAGCTGGCCGGAGCGGCTGGCATTGGCCAAGGCCTGCGGCTTTGATTTTGTCGAGATGTCGGTTGATGAAAGTGATGAACGGCTGGCACGACTGAGCTGGAGCAAAGAGCAGCGGCTTTCGCTGGTCAGCGCCATGTTGGAAACCGGCATCAGCATTCCCTCCATGTGCCTTTCCGGCCATCGCCGCTTTCCTTTCGGCAGCCATGATGAGGCCACGCGGCAACAGGCTTATCTGATCATGGAACAGGCGATCCAGTTGGCCAAAGACGTTGGCATCCGCACCATTCAGTTGGCGGGTTATGACGTGTATTACGAACAGCAGGATGAAGGAACCCTCGCCCGCTTTGCCGAGGGTATGCAATGGGCGGTGGAACGTGCCGCTGCCGCGCAGGTGATGCTGGCGGTCGAAATTATGGATACCGAATTCATGAGTTCCATCAGCAAGTGGAAAAGCTGGGATGCCCTGCTGGCTTCCCCTTGGTTCACGGTATATCCAGACGTTGGCAACCTCAGCGCCTGGGGTAACGACGTAGCGGAAGAATTGCATCTCGGTATTGACCGCATCGCGGCCATTCATCTCAAAGACACCTTCCCGGTCACTGAGACGTCACCGGGCCAGTTCCGCGATGTGCCATTCGGTGAAGGCTGTGTGGATTTTGTCGCCCTGTTCCGCACGCTGAAACAGCTCAACTATCGCGGTGCATTCCTGATAGAGATGTGGACCGAAAAGGCCGACGAACCGGTTGCCGAGATCGTGCAAGCCCGCCGTTGGATTGAACAGCAAATGCAGCAAGGAGGAATGACATGCTAACTCTGCCACAGCTTAAACAGCAGGTATTGGAGGCCAACCTCGACCTACCGCGCCACAAGCTGGTGACCTTTACCTGGGGTAACGTCAGCGCCGTTGACCGTGAACGCGGGTTGGTGGTGATCAAACCTTCCGGCGTGGAATATGCGCATATGCAGGTGGAGGATATGGTGGTGGTCAATCTGGCTGATGGCCAACGCATTAAGGGCAGTAAGAAACCCTCTTCGGATACCGCTACCCATCTGGCCCTATACCGCGAATTTGCCGACATCGGCGGCATCGTGCATACCCATTCACGCCATGCCACTATCTGGGCGCAGGCCGGGTTGGATATCCCTGCCTGGGGCACCACTCATGCCGACTATTTCTACGGTGCGATCCCTTGTACCCGGTTGATGACCGCAGACGAGATCGAGCACGATTATGAACTGGATACCGGCAAGGTGATTATTGAAACCTTCCGCCAGCGCGGCATCAACCCAAGCGCCATCCCGGCGGTGCTGGTCAACGCCCACGGGCCGTTTGCATGGGGCAAGGATGCGCATGACGCAGTTCACAACGCAGTCGTGCTGGAAGAGATTGCCTATATGGGGATTTTTTCACGGCAGTTGACGCCGGGGCTTGGCAACATGCAGCAGGTGTTGTTGGATAAGCATTACCTACGTAAGCACGGCAAGAACGCCTATTACGGCCAATAGCGGGTTGAGTAAATGGGCGCAGCATGCGGCGCCCCTACGGTCGAATATGTGAGAGCTCTAGCTAAAAAAATGCCAGCCACTGTGAAGTGGCTGGCATTGTGTTTTTCCAACAGTGATATTACAGCGCGCGCAGGATCGCTTCCACGCTGGCCTTGGCATCGCCAAACAGCATCTGGGTGTTCTCTTTAAAGAACAGCGGGTTCTGCACACCGGCATAACCGGTATTCATCGAGCGTTTGAACGCGATAACGTTTTGCGCTTTCCACACTTCCAGCACTGGCATACCAGCAATTGGGCTGCGCGGATCTTCCAACGCCGCCGGGTTCACCGTGTCGTTGGCACCAATGACCAGGACGGTATCGGTGTCCGGGAAGTCATCGTTGATTTCGTCCATTTCCAGCACCACATCGTACGGCACACGGGCTTCCGCCAGCAGCACGTTCATGTGGCCCGGTAAACGGCCCGCCACCGGGTGAATACCAAAGCGCACCTTGATACCGCGCGCGCGCAGCTTCTCGGTAATTTCCGCGACCGGATACTGCGCCTGTGCCACCGCCATGCCGTAGCCTGGGGTGATGATCACCGAGGTGGAGTTACGCAGCTGTTCAGCCACTTCTTCCGCCGTGGTTTCGCGGTATTCGCCCATCTCTTCTGCGTCGCCGGTTGAGGAACCATCGGTACCAAAACCACCGGCAATCACGCTGATAAACGAACGGTTCATCGCTTTACACATGATGTACGACAGGATCGCACCGGAAGAACCGACCAGCGCACCGGTCACGATCAGCAGGTCGTTGCTCAGCATAAAGCCTGCCGCCGCTGCTGCCCAACCGGAGTAGGAGTTCAGCATCGACACCACCACCGGCATGTCTGCCCCACCGATTGACGCCACCAGATGCCAGCCGAAGCCAAGAGCAATCACGGTCATGATCAACAGTGCGAACACTTCCCAACCAACGCTGTTGGTACGAACGAACAGCACCATCAGCAGGAAGGAAACCACCAGGGTAGCCAGGTTCAGCTTGTGACGGTTAGGCAACATCAGCGGCTTGGAAGAGATAATGCCGCGCAGTTTGCCAAAGGCCACGATAGAACCGGTAAAGGTCACCGCACCGATGAAGATACCGAGGAACACTTCGGTAAGATGGATATTTTCCATCACCGGTTCCATGGCGATCGTGCCGTGATCCAGGTAGCTGTTGAAGCCGACCAGCACCGCAGCCAGACCCACGAAGCTGTGCAGCACCGCCACCAGCTCTGGCATTTCGGTCATTTCGACCTTCTTGGCCAGATACACGCCGATGGAACCACCGATGATCATCGCGATAATGATCCAGCCCACGTTACCGGAATCCGGCCCGAGGATGGTGGCGATCAGCGCGATCGCCATCCCAGCCACGCCGAACAGGTTACCCTGCTTGGACGTTTCATGGCGCGAAAGACCGGCCAGGCTGAAAATAAACAGAATAGCGGCAACAATG
Source organism: Serratia sp. T13T92 (assembly GCF_047530105.1). NCBI lineage: Bacteria > Pseudomonadati > Pseudomonadota > Gammaproteobacteria > Enterobacterales > Yersiniaceae > Serratia > Serratia sp. T13T92. The sequence goes on from NZ_JBLJAK010000040.1 coordinate 9,819, forward strand.
TATGCAGCTGTAACTAATCCACCAGACATTTTTGCTACCCCTTAGTTTTTGCGGAACATCTTCAGCATGCGCTGAGTGACGGTGAATCCACCAAAAATGTTGATGCTGGCGATCAGTACCGCGACAAAGGAGAGGAAACTCACCCAGCCGCCATGACCAATCTGCAACAACGCACCGACCACGATAATCCCTGAGATCGCGTTAGTGACCGACATCAACGGGGTATGCAATGCATGGCTGACGTTCCAGACCACGTAGTAACCCACCACGCAGGCCAGCGCAAACACGGTAAAGTGAGACAGGAACTCTTTCGGCGCCGAATTGGCAAACCAGCCGAACAGGATGATCGCCAGTGCGATCAGGCCGTATTTCACCATTGGTGAGGTTGGTTTCTTTTCAACTTTCTCGATTGGTGCGGCGGCAGCCTGCTTCGGCTGGGCAGATACCTGGATTGGCGGTGCTGGCCAGGTGACTTCGCCATCGCGAACCACGGTCACGCCGCGGATCACGGTGTCTTCGAAGTCGATATCGATTTCGCCGTTTTTCTCTTTCGACAACAGCTTCAGCAGGTTCACCAGGTTGGTGCCGTAAAGCTGTGAGGACTGCGTCGGCAAGCGGCTTGGCAGATCGGTATAGCCGATAATCTTCACGCCGTTTTCGGTGACGGTCACCTGATCGGCCACGGTCAGCTCACAGTTGCCACCGGTTTGCGCGGCCAGATCGACAATCACGCTGCCCGGCTTCATGGAAGCCACCATCTCTTTGGTAATAAGCTTTGGTGCCGGGCGGCCAGGGATCAGCGCGGTGGTCACGATAATGTCCACTTCCTCTGCCTGAGCGGCAAACAACGCCATTTCCGCTTTGATAAAGGCTTCAGACATCACTTTGGCATAGCCATCGCCGCTGCCTGCTTCTTCCTCAAAGTCCAGCTCGAGGAATTCTGCGCCCATACTCTGCACTTGCTCTTTCACTTCCGGGCGGGTGTCGAAGGCGCGAACGATCGCCCCCAGGCTACCAGCCGCACCGATAGCGGCCAAGCCAGCAACCCCAGCACCGATGATCATCACTTTGGCCGGGGGAACTTTACCGGCGGCGGTGATCTGGCCGGTGAAGAAACGCCCGAACTCGTGCGCTGCCTCAACGATAGCGCGATAGCCTGCGATATTGGCCATTGAGCTCAGCGCATCCAGGGACTGCGCACGTGAAATACGTGGCACAGAATCCATGGCCATAGCGGTCACGTTGCGGGCCGCCAGCTTCGCCATCAATTCTGGGTTTTGTGCAGGCCAGATAAAGCTGACTAACGTACTGCCTTCACGCATTAACGCAATTTCTTCCTCAAGAGGTGCGTTAACCTTCAGGATCAGATCCGATTGCCACACATCGGCTGTATCGGTAATTGTCGCCCCTGCAGCTTGATAAGCTGCATCTTCAAAGCTTGCCAGTTTTCCCGCCGCGCTTTCGATCGCAACGGTAAAGCCCAGTTTCAGCAGCTGTTCTACCGTTTTCGGCGTTGCTGCAACTCGGGCTTCATTGGCCAACCGTTCTCTTGGTACACCAATACGCATAATGTTCCCTTCTCACCTGTTCTGATGATGTTTATTATCGTCTTACCCATAGCGATAGCACCGGCTGGCAAGTTTTTTATCAGCCTTGCCTGTCTGCAAATTAAGGTGCCACCTATAACCTACTGAAAATGTGATCGATGATCCATAATTGCTTACGTTTACCCGTCAGTTTTTACATAAAAATTCAGCTAAGGCTATGACAAATCTCAAATCTGGATGCAAAAACTGCCTGGAAGGCCCTTTTCAACGCACTATTGTGCAGAACCAGCCCTAGGCCATTTCCTGTCAGCCGCGGAAAGCGAGCATAAAAGTTATAAAATTGTGAATAATTAACATTAATGAGATTAAACGCTTTATTATTGAAACTTATAACCCGTTGGCCCAATGTGACTCACCTACTGTGGCTCGGCTTTGTCGCATCGCATCACATAAAATGCTGAGACACCTGCCAAGGTTACATGGCATAATCTGCGGCTGAATTACACCTAAACTGTTCAGCACGTTATAAACGTTACTGCGCTTGGCGAAAGGATTTTTTATGAAGCTGAAGACCACGATCATCGCATCAGCCTTGTTATCACTTACTGCGCTGTCTGTGCATGCCGCGCAAGAGTTAACTCCTGAGAAAGCAGCGGCCATCAAGCCGTTTGATCGCATCACCATTACCGGCCGTTTTATTGCCATCAACGAAGCTGCCGATGCCGTATCCCGCCGTGCAGATAAAATGGGGGCCGACGCCTTCTATATCCAGGACATCAACAACAGCAACAATGGCGGCAACTGGCGCGTCACCGCAGACGTCTATCATAAAGATGCCCCAGAAGTCAGCAAAGAGACCAAGTACCGCGTGATTAACGGTGTGAAAGAGCTGCCGAAGGACGAAGCCTTCCTGCTTGAACCTTACGATACCGTGACCGTCAGCGGCTTCTACCGCAGCCAGCCAGACATCAACGACGCCATCTCCAAAGCCGCACAGAAGAAAGGCGCTGCCTCGTTCTTTATCGTGCGTCAGGTGGATGCCAACCAGGGCGGCAACCAGTTCATCACCGCTTATATCTATAAAGCCGATGCGCCGAAACGTGTGGTGCAGAGCCCGGATGCCGTACCTGCCGATTCTGAAGCCGGTAAAGCCATGCTGGCTGCTGGTGGTGCAGAAGCCGCCAAGGTCGAGATCCCAGGCGTTGCCTCTTCCGGCTCACCAGCCCGCGACGTTGGCCGCTTCTTCGAAACTCAGACCTCTACCGGCCAGCGTTACACTGTAACCTTGCCGAACGGCACCAAGATCCAGGAAGTGAATAACGTCACCGCCGCGCAGATGGTGCCGTTTGATTCCGTGACCTTTACCGGCCACTTCAACAGCATGACCGACGTCTCTACCGAAGTGGCCAAACGTGCCGCAGAGAAAGGCGCCAAGTACTACCATGTGACCCGCCAGTGGCAGAACAAGAGCGGCGGCAACCTGACCGTCAGCGCCGATCTGTTCAAATAATCCCTGCTGTCACCTCGATCGAAGGGCTGCCACTGTGCAGCCCTTTTTTATACCGCTGCTGAATAAGTTTTTACTCATCGCGCATAACCAATCATTGCATCCGCAAGCATCTCCCCTTAGAATTTGCGCCAATTTTTAGCTCCATTGCCTGCCCTTGCGGTAATTGCCATGACGTTATGGCTGGCCTGCACGGAACGCATAGTTGTTTATTCTGTCTCGGGATCCATCATTGGAAAGAAAACTTGGTCTTACCGCGTTAACCGCCTTGGTGCTCAGCTCAATGCTGGGCGCAGGCGTCTTTAGCCTGCCGCAGAATATGGCCGAGGTTGCCAGCCCGGCGGCCTTGCTGATTGGTTGGGCCATCACCGGCGTCGGTATTCTGTTCCTGGCCTTTGCCATGTTGCTGCTGACACGCCTACGCCCCGACCTGGACGGTGGCATCTTCACCTACGCCAAAGAAGGCTTTGGCGAACTGGTGGGCTTTTGCTCTGCGTGGGGTTACTGGCTGTGTGCGGTGATCGCCAACGTTTCTTATCTGGTGATCGTGTTTGCCGCACTGAGCCTGTTTACTGACCGCAGCGGCACGGTGATCCTGGGTGATGGCAATACCTGGCAGGCGCTGATCGCCGAATCCTTGTTGCTGTGGATCGTCCATGCCTTGGTATTGCGTGGCGTGCAAACGGCGGCCAGCATCAATCTGGTGGCCACCCTCGCCAAATTGCTGCCCCTTGGCCTGTTTGCCGTGCTGGCCGCTATCGCGTTCCGCATGGAGACCTTCACCCTGGATTTCCACGGCGTTGCTCTTGGTACGCCAGTCTGGCAACAGGTTAAAGACACCATGTTGATCACCCTGTGGGTGTTTATCGGTGTTGAAGGTGCTGTGGTAGTTTCCGCCCGTGCCCGGCAGAAAAAGGACGTTGGCCGCGCCACCATGCTGGCCGTGATTTCCGCTTTGGCGGTGTATCTGGTGATCACCCTGCTTTCGCTCGGCGTAGTGCCACGCAGTGAGCTGGCTGAAATGCGTAACCCGTCAATGGCGGTGCTGATGGTTGACCTGATCGGCCCTTGGGGTGATGTGATCATCGCCACTGGCCTGATCGTTTCGGTGTGCGGGGCCTACCTCAGCTGGACCATCATGGCGGCCGAAGTGCCTCTGCTGGCCGCTCAACACGGCGCATTCCCCAAAATTTTCCGCAAGCAAAACCAGAACCACGCCCCGTCAGCCTCTTTGTGGTTAACCAATGGTGCGGTGCAAATTGCGCTGGTGATTATCTGGCTGACCGGTAGCAACTACAACTCGCTGCTGACCATCGCTTCCGAGATGATTCTGGTGCCGTATTTCCTGGTGGGAGCCTTCCTGTTCAAGGTGGCCCGTCAGCGGCAAGACAAGCGGCTGATTTTCGCCGCCAGCGGTGCCTGCCTGTATGGGCTGTGGCTACTCTATGCTTCAGGTCTGATGCACCTGTTGATGTCGGTGCTGCTGTATGCACCTGGCTTGCTGGTGTTTATGTATGCCCGCAGTGGACATCAGGATGTGAAATTGCTCAACCGACTAGAGAAAAGCACCGTTATGCTGCTGTTGGCCGCAACCCTGCCGGCCGGATGGTTTATGTTGCATTGATCGACCATTAACGGATTGCTGGATTGGCCATAGGGGGCACTGCATACGGCTAACCTACTGATTATTCAGGCGGGCGCAGCATGCAGCGCCCCTACGTTTTGAGCCGGTGCTGAATGTCTGCCTCACCCGGTTAATTGCCAGCCACCGGTTGGGCGTTAATGGTGATCCGCTCACCCACCTGCGTCACTATCACCGATTCGCCGCACTCTTTCTCAATAGCGACCAACTGCTCCGCCGCCAGCGGATACGGCAGTTGAATATCAAACACCACCAACTGCTGCTGCCGGGCCAGATCGATCAGGCGAACAATGTTGACCTCATCGCTGACCTGCGTCGAAACCACCTGTAACGCCAACTCTTTCAACTGATCCTGACGTGAGCGTGAGTCTGCCTCGCGCGATTTCACGACCATGCCAAAAATGGGCATCACGCCATAGATTGCATCGATAAAGCGCCACTGCTTCTTGCAGGAGGCAGATAAAAAATGGGTGTAGTCAAAACAGACTCTCTCACTGCGCGCGACGAATGCAAGATGATCGTTGTTCATCTTCGTTACCCTTCTGGTGGCCAGTGCTGAAATGTCATCGATGGCAAGCGTTATCCGCTTTCTGACGTATAATGGCATAATTACCTTAATGTTTACCAGTTTGCTCTGGAGCTTTACTCGATGGTCTCTCACAACTCGGCCCCTGTGCTGATCACCGGCGGTGCCCGCAGAATTGGGCTGGCTCTGGCCAAGTCGTTCTTACAGCGAGGCGTTCCGGTCATTATTGCCTATCGCAGTGAATACCCGGCTTTAGCCGAACTCCAAGACCTTGGCGCGATCTGCCTGCAGGGCGATTTCTCTGCCCACGAAGGGATTTATCGTTTTGCCGATCAGGTAAAACAGGTTGCTCCCAAGCTGCGTGCCGTGATCCATAACGCCAGTGCCTGGTTGGCAGAATCGGCCGAGACTCCACCTGAACAGGTAATGGCTTCGATGCTTCAGATCCACGTTTACACGCCCTACCTGTTAAACCAACTGCTGGAGCCCTGCCTGCTTGGCCAAGGGCAAGCCGGTGCCGATATCATCCATCTGACGGATTATGTGGTGGAGAAAGGCAGCGACAAGCACATTGCCTATGCAGCCAGCAAGGCCGCGCTGGACAATATGACCCGTTCCTTTGCCCGCAAACTGGCCCCCGACGTCAAAGTCAATGCCATCGCCCCGGCTCTGATTATGTTCAACACCGGCGATGATGAAGCCTATCGCCAGCAGGCGCTGACCAAATCCCTGATGCAGATCGCCCCAGGGGAAAGTGAAGTGGTCAATCTGGTTGATTATCTGATGGGCAGCCGCTACGTCACCGGGCGCACTCACGGCGTGGATGGCGGGCGACCGCTGCGCTGAATAATGGGCATGGCGCAACACCGAGCAGCGCGCTATGCTGGATGCCGTTTTTCCTATAAAACCACCCTATTATGACTAAAATTGTTTTTGTAGAAGACGATCCTGAAGTGGGCAAACTGATTGCCGCCTATCTGGGCAAACATGACATTGACGTCATCATCGAACCCCGTGGCGATACGGCACAGGCCTGTATTGAGCGGGAACAGCCAGACCTGGTGCTGTTGGATATCATGCTGCCCGGCAAGGACGGCATGACGCTATGCCGCGATCTGCGCCCGGTTTATCCTGGCCCGATCGTGTTGCTCACCTCACTGGACAGCGATATGAATCACATCCTGTCATTGGAAATGGGTGCGCATGACTACATCCTCAAGACCACGCCGCCTGCTGTGCTGCTGGCTCGCCTGCGTTTACACCTGCGCCAACACGGTAGCAACCAGCCAAAAGAAGAACAAACCCAGAACATCACCCAACATAATGCCGTGCATTTTGGTTTGCTGTGCATCGATCCGGTCAACCGCCAGGTGACACTGGGGGAAGAGATCGTCACCCTTTCCACCTCGGATTTCGATCTGCTGTGGGAGTTGGCAACCCATGCCGGGCAGATCATGGCCCGTGAAGCGTTGCTGCAAAACCTGCGCGGCGTCAGCTACGACGGTATGGATCGCAGCATCGATGTGGCCATCTCACGCTTGCGCCGCAAGCTGTATGACAATGCCCTGGAGCCGTTTCGCATCAAGACCGTGCGCAACAAAGGCTATCTGTTTGCCCCCAACGCCTGGGCATCGGTGCAACAATGAGAAAACTGTTCGTGCAGTTCTTTTTACTGCTGTTCGTCTGCTTTCTGGTGATGGCGATGCTGGTTGGCCTGGTTTACAAGGTCACCGCCGAACGTGCCGGGCGCCAATCAATGGACGACCTGATGAAGAGTTCGCTGTATCTGATGCGCAGCGAGCTGCGGGAGATCCCGCTAAAGGACTGGAACAAAACCATCGCCACCCTGGATTTAAACCTGTCGTTCAAACTGCATATCGAGCCGCTCGGTAAGCAGAACCTGAATGAAGATCTCACCAAGCGTCTGCACATGGGAGAGATTATTGCGCTGGACGATCGCTACACCTTTATGCAGCGCATTCCCCGTAGCCACTACGTGCTGGTCGTTGGCCCCATCCCTTATCTGTTTTATCTGCACCAGATGCGCATTCTGGATTTGGTGCTGCTGATTTTTATCGGCTTGTCGCTGGCCCTGCCGGTGTTCCTGTGGATGCGCCCGCATTGGCAAGACTTGCTGAAACTGGAAAATGCCGCCCAACGTCTGGGGGCCGGACATCTCGATGAGCGTACACACTTTGTACCCACCTCGAGCCTTTACCGGCTTGGCGTCGCCTTTAATCAGATGGCCGATAACGTCAACACGCTGATCGTCAGTAAAAAACAGCTGATTGACGGTATTGCCCATGAGCTGAGGACTCCGCTGGTACGCCTGCGCTACCGGTTGGCCATGAGCGATAACCTGACCGACGGCGAGCAACAGGCGTTGAATCGGGATATCGGCCAGCTAGAGTCCCTGATCGACGAGCTATTGACCTATGCGCGTCTGGATCGTCCTCAGGTAGCCTTGAATATTGAGCCTATCGATTTGCCCGGCTGGCTACAGGATAAGGTGGCCGATATCCAGTTGATCCACCCAGAGCGCGACATTGAGCTGAACATCCCACATGTCGGTGACTTTGGCGGTGTCGATCTGCGGCTGATGGAACGCGTGTTAGACAACCTGGTCAACAATGGCCTGCGCTATAGCGAACGGCGTTTACGCGTCGGCCTGTGGTTTGACGGTGACGCCGCATGCCTGCAGGTGGAAGACGATGGCCCAGGCATTCCCCCAGAAGAACGCGAACGGGTATTCGAACCCTTCGTCCGCCTCGATCCCAGCCGCGATCGCGCTACCGGCGGCTGCGGGCTTGGATTGGCGATCGTGCATTCCATCGCCGTGGCTTATCAAGGCCAGGTCTTTGTGGAGGCGAGCTCTTTGGGCGGCGCCAGTTTCCGCTTCTGCTGGCCGATTAAACCCCCTTTAGATACCAAAACAGAGCCGGCATAACGATCCGGCCCCGTTGGCTCAACGGATCCACTATGGAGTTGAACAAATGACATCTGCATCATCCTCTACGGCCTACGGCCAACTTCGCGCCCTATTCACCCGCCTTTCGCGTTTTGACCACCTCTCGGCCATCAGCGGCTGGGATATGCAAACCATGATGCCGCCAGGTGGCAATAAGGCGCGTTCCGAAGCCCTGGCGGAATTGAGCGTGTTGAAGCATCAAATCCTGACGGCACAGAAAACGGGTGAACTGCTCGACCGCGCGCAACAAGAAGCGCTGGATGAATTTGACCGTGCCAACCTGCTCGAAATGCGCCGCCAATATGATAATGCCGTGCTGGTGCCAGAAGCGCTGGTCGAAGCCAAATCCCTTGCAGGTGCGCGCTGCGAACATGCCTGGCGAGTACAACGTCCGGCCAATGACTGGGAAGGCTTTAGCGATAACCTACGTCAGGTGGTCAAACTGAGCCGTGAAGAAGCGCAGATCCGCGCACAGGCGGCGGGTGTCAGCCGTTATGATGCGTTGCTCAATCTGTATGAACCTGGCATGCGCAGCAGCGATCTGGACCGTATCTTTGGCGATCTGAAAACCTGGTTGCCCGACCTATTGCAAAAGGTGGTTGCCAAACAGCAGCAGGAGCCTTGCCTGATCCCGCAAGGTCCGTTCGATGTCGACACCCAGCGTAAGCTGAGCCTGAGCGTGATGAAGCTGCTCGGCTTTGACTTCGACGGCGGCCGGGTTGACGTTAGTGCTCATCCGTTCTGCGGCGGCGTGCCGGAAGACGTGCGTATCACCACTCGCTACAACGAGAAAGAGTTCCTTACCGCGCTGCTTGGCATCGTGCATGAAACCGGGCACGCTCGTTACGAACAGAACCTGCCGCGTGAGTGGCTGGGCCAGCCCGTGGCGCAAGCTCGGTCAACGGCGATCCACGAATCACAAAGCCTGTTCTTTGAAATGCAGCTGGCTCGCGGGAGTGATTTCCTGAAAGTTCTGCGGCCGCTGATCGTCAATCAGTTTGGTGAACAACCGGCCCTGGAAGAAAGCAACTTTATTCGCCTTAATCAGCGGGTGAAGCCTGGCCTGATCCGCGTCGATGCCGACGAGGTCAGCTACCCTGCCCATGTGATATTGCGCTATGAAATCGAGCGTGCGTTGATTGAGGGCGAGATCGAGGTAGAAGATATTCCAGCACTATGGAATGAGAAGATGCAAAGCTACCTTGGCCTGGATACCGTGGGCGATTATCGCAACGGTTGTATGCAGGACATCCACTGGACGGACGGTGCCTTTGGTTACTTCCCAACTTACACCTTGGGTGCGATGTATGCGGCCCAACTGTTCGACAGTGCACGCAACGCAATGCCAAAACTGAGCGAAGATATTGCTGCCGGTAATTTAACCGCGCTATTCCATTGGTTACAGCAAAATATCTGGCGTCATGCCAGCCGTTACCCTACCGATACGTTGATCACCAACGCCACGGGTAAGACGTTAGACCCAAGCTATTTCCGCCGGCATCTGGAAAGCCGTTACCTGTAATCTCCGCCCCCTCCGTACGTTAAGGTGTTACTGGTATAGCTTAACGTACGGATTTGAAAAATAGAGTCCACATGACCCTAACCATCAATGTGTTACTTGAAAATCGCCTGGCTGCCGGGGCGGATAAAGCGTTAATCGCCAAAGCTGGATTGAGCCTGTTAGTGCGGGATGAATCCCACAGCGTACTTTTTGATACCGGGCCGGACGGCAGTTTTTTAAAAAATGCTGCTCAAATGGGGATCAGCCTCGACAACCTGACCGCTACCGTGCTCTCTCATGGCCATTACGATCACAGTGGTGGCGTACCCTGGTTGCCCGATAACAGCAGAATAATTTGCCACCCCGGCGTGCAAGACGTGCGCTATGCCGCCGTTAATCTTCTGGGCCGCGTAAAGAAAATCAAACGTCTATCGCCGGAAGTGGATTACTCGCGCCACGCCATGGAGCTGACCCGAACCCCGGTGCAAATCAGTGAGCGATTCATCTGGTCTGGTGAAATCGAGGTAGCAGCCCCAAAAGCCTACGGCATTATTGAAAATGCCCAACAGTCCCCTGATTACATCGCCGATGAAGGAGTGCTGATTTATAAATCCGATCGAGGTTTGATTATCATCACTGGCTGCGGCCACCGCGGAATAATCAATATTGTGCGGCACTGCCAGAAGATCACTGGTATCGATAAGATCCACGCGCTGATTGGCGGCTTTCACCTGAGATATGCCTCACCGCTGCGATTATTGCAGGTACAGCGTTTTCTCAAACAAATCAAACCCGAGAAAGTGATGGGCTGCCATTGCACCGGCCCTTGGGGGCAATTGTGGTTGCCTAATACGATTAGCCCGGCGACGGGGGATAGGATCACGTTAGAGTAATCCTCTAGTTAGGGTCGGAAAGGCGTAATTCCTCTTTACTATCCGAACCGTTAATGATTGATTAGAACTCCGATGATACACTGTATCAGTGGTGAGTCAGGCGGCGAATACTAAGGAGGAGTAATTATGACATGGAGTTACTATTTAAAAAACATAGGCTGGGCCATTTTCTTTCTAGTCTTGGTCATATATGACTGGAATAAAAACCCAGAAAACGACAAGATGCAATTACTACTTGCAGTAAGTATACCAAGTACGCTCCTCTATCCATTCTGTAAGATAGGCGTTGAAACCTTAGCCTTGAGATTCACAAGAAAAGAATTTTGGCACCGAGGTTTGTTTAAAGACACTAGTGGCAAGAGTGGCTTATATGCACTATATTATCTTTTTTGCTTTATTTTCGCCATGCCCATTAGTGTGATATATATCATATATCTACTGGCTATTAAAAAGGTCACATAAGCGACCTTTTTATTGTTATTTAACTTAAATATTTAATGCATTGTTTATTTTACTAACAAATTTATCGTCAACAAAAACACCGACCAACGTCATGATTATAGCATACCCTAAGATTCCAATCGGCGTGCCAAGTATGATACTATACGCAAAGGCGGTTAATATGGATGCTGCAATACCAACCTCAATAGTCTCAACCTTCAAAAAGAAAGGACGCCAGTTATCAGTATTATATCCCTTCTTAAATTCAATGAGTAAGTCATATCCATCCAGTCCTTTAGCGGTAAGATAAAACGCCTTACTAAACTTTGCCAAGTTACGTGCTAATTGATCACGATTAACCGATTCTAGAGCCTTAGCAACCGCCTCACGATCTTTGACACTAAACTTTTTATTTAGCACATCCTTATACTTCTCAAATGCTTTTAACGCCTCATCTGCATTTCTGAGTTTTTTTCCCTTGGCAGCATCAGCCAGTTCCTTTGCAATTTTGGCTGATTGTTCGCCAAATTTTTCAGTGACTTCCTTGTAGAAGTTTGCAGTAGTTTTCAAAGCATCCTTAACACGGTCTTCTTCGGCCTTGGTTTCTGCCTCTTGTTTAGCTTTGGTGTTAGCCTGTTGCTGGTTTTGTACATCCGCCAGCGTTTTTCTGGCGTTATTGAGTACGTTCTCCGCGTTGGCTTTATCCTTTTTTGCCTGTTCAAGGCGGTTTGCCGCGCGATTTGCCGATTCTCTCGCGGCATTCATCTGATTTATTGCAGTATCACGTTCTCTCGTCAAATTTGAGATCAAATCCATCGCGCCATTAAACTCGGCCCACCACGCCTGTTTTCCGTAATCAACCTCGGTGTTCCATTTAACAAAGTTATCCAGCAAATCATCATGTTTTTTCCTTTTAGCTTCGGCCTGAGCCGCTTTAGACTCATAGTCACGGGCACTATTTTCAGCAATCGCTTTATCATTAGCGGCCTGATTAATACGACCATTCGCATCATTCAGCGCATTTTGGGCGGTTTGTTCGTTTTGACGCGCATCATTTACAGTACGTAACAGACCCGCTTCGGTAGTAAGATCTAAATCTTTGAGCCGATTGACTTCATTTTCTTTTTGACGCTGTTCATGTTCCAGTTGCTCTAACCTTTGTTTTGCCGCATCGATATCCGCTTGAATAGTTTTCACCTGTTCCAGCGTTTTTCCCATTTCCTTTCTGTTTAAGGATTGCTGTTCCCTAACCCACGGAGTAGGCTTCTCTCTCGAATAGAACCAATCTTCATTATTCCGTTTCAAGTATTCTTGTTGTACTCTCCTTTTACTGGCTTCATAACGCAGAACGGTTAGGCGTTCTTTACTTACTTTAAGCTTACTGATAATGGCGTTAAGGTTCGCTTTTTCTATTATAGTCTGATTATTTTTCGCTAACTGGCCGTTTAACTCATCAATATCCTGTTGCATTTCCTTAATTTGATTATCAAGATCTTTGACCTTGCTCGCGGCAAACTCAATAGCCTTATCAGAGTCTTGGCGGTAACTTTCTTTGGCTTCATTACTGAATGGGACAACATCATCATCTTCCGGATCAAAAGCGCTTATCGGTTTATTGATATCAGAAATCTTCTGATCCCACAGATGCGTAATGTTACTGAGTTCTTTTTGTCTCTCCGGTAAGCGATTACCAGACCACGCTTCAACCACCATGTTACCATCTGACAGATCAAACCCACGCTGCCAGCCATCACCATTCCAGTAATACCCCATTGAAGTCAAAACATCGCGTTCGTACTGTGTTGTATCTTCATATCGAGCCATCATTAAATTTCCTTTTCAAATAATAGACGGATTTCAGTGATATCAACCGTATTTAAATACGGCCTTATCCACCTTATGGCGCCTCTTTTCGCTCGTCAATATGAATGGAAATCATTCTCATTTATATGCGTACCACTACGCAAAATAAGATATTCATCAAACTGGTGTCAAATTGGCTATGTCACTTAATTAGCCCTTAATAGCCAGCGATGTTCCATAGTGCACCCCCTTCCCCAGAGCACCGGAGTTGCAGGTTGGTGGATTACAATACTCATAATGTATGTTGTAACTAAAGAGTGATAGGACAGACCAATAAAGCTCGCCTAGCCTACCGTTCCACAAGTTCTGCACTCGTACATTAGGTTACACGCCGAAACCAATCACTCACGGAAAGTATTCTTCGGTTTGCATAAGATTATTTCAACGGCCCCGCAGTGGGGTTACAAACCAACAGACATTTGAGGATCTACCGATGAAAAAAGTATTAGCTCTGGTTGTTGCCGCTGCAATGGGCTTGTCATCTATCGCGTTCGCAGCTGAAGCTGCCGCTCCTGCTGCTGCACCAGCTGCCACGACTCAGACAGCACCGGCTAAAACTACTCACGTGAAAAAACATCACGCGAAGAAAACCACCGAGCAAAAAGCTCAGGCAGCCAAAAAGCACCACAAAGCCAGCGGCAAAAAAGCCCCGGCCCAGAAAGCTCAAGCAGCTAAAAAGCATCACAAAAAATCCAGCAAAAAATCAGCAACTCCGGCTGCCTGATAGTCAACCGGCGTGAGGCACCCCTCACCTGTTCTGGTAAGTGTTGTCCAACACCCGGTTCGCCGGGTGTTTTTTCATCGGGGGGTTGTCTATGCTGCGTCGCTATCGGTTCGAAATCATCCTTGGCACCCTGATCGTTTGCGGGCTTATCGCCAGCTTTTTTTATCTGTAATCTCCGATTTTTCTCAGGAAATTATCGGAAAATCAATCACCGACCATCTACACAGCGGCTAAATCAGTCTATAGTTAGCATTCAGTGTGTCTATGGATGATCCGAATTTGTCAGGCAAGAAACCTATGCGCATCTCTGTTTTACTGTTGTTGTGCTCATTTCCTTTGGCTTTATCCCATTCTGCGCATGCTGATAGCCCTTCCGAGGCGTCTGCGGCCGATCAAACCCGTCTGTTTTTTGGCAAAGACGACCGAATTAAAGTCACCGAAACCAGCGGTTGGCCGTGGCAGGCCATTGGTCAGGTAGAAACCGCCAGTGGCAACCTGTGTACCGCTACGCTGATCTCCCCCCATCTGGCGCTCACCGCTGGCCACTGCGTACTGGCCCCTCCCGGCAATCTTGATAAGGCCGTGGCGCTGCGCTTTATTTCCGGTAGCAAAGGCTGGCAATACCAGACGGAAAATATCGAAACGCTGGTCGATAAGTCATTAGGTAAAAAGCTGAAGGCGGATGGTGACGGCTGGATCGTGCCACCGGCGGCGGCAGCGTATGATTTTGCGTTGATCAGGTTAAAAGATAACAAGCCGCTGGCGATTAAACCGTTGCCATTATGGCAAGGTGACGGAAAAGCGTTAACGCAAACCTTAAAGCTGGCAAAGCGCCTGGTCACTCAGGCCGGTTATCCAGAAGATCATCTGGACGATCTGTACAGCCATCAAAATTGTAAAGTCACCGGTTGGGCGCAACAAGGCGTGTTATCACACCAGTGCGACACCTTACCCGGTGACAGCGGCTCCCCATTGATCTTGAAGACCGCCGAAGGCTGGCGACTTATCGCTATCCAAAGTTCTGCACCCGCAGCACAAGACCGCTACCGTGCCGATAACCGCGCGCTGTCAGTTACCGGCATTCGCGATGCATTGGATCTCTTAGCCGCCGGTAAGTGACTCCTCCGAACAGCGCAGGCCACCGTTATCCCACTGGAGGGTAATGGTGGCGGGCAAACTGTGCTGCAATACCCTATCAACGTTTGGCCCATCGGTTTGCTGATAAAAGGTGCTGGCCTGCTCCAGTGATGAACCACCACGCATTTTACGCTCGATCAGCCTTGCCCGCAGTTGCTGTGCTGGTGCCTGAATAAATAGCGTTAAGTCGCTGTGGCGTGCCAGATCGCGCCAACCTGGATCATCAAGTAACAACCAGTTACCTTCTACGATCGTTACCGGTGCGGTCACCTCGATCGCGTTGGGCACCGGATCGTGCAATACGCGATCGTAGGTAGGCCAGAATGGCCGTGGTTGATCGAGTGAAGCCAACGCTAACTCGAGCTGCTGACGATCAAAGGTTTCTGGCATTCCTTTCTTGCTGCGCAACCCTTGTGCATCAAGCCAGGAGTTAGGACGGTGAAAGCCGTCCATCGGCAGAGTTTGCAATGCCGGTAATTCATCATGCTGTGCCGATAAATGCTGCCAGAAGGCCGTCAGCGTCGATTTACCACTGCCGGGAGGTGCCGCCAGGAATACCACCAGGCGCCCTCCCTTTTGCTGCTGCTTTTGGGCCAACAGGCGCAGCAAAGGTAAGTGCACCAGCTCGACCTCCTCATCGGTAAAGAAGGCATCGATCGTCAGCCCATTAACAGTTAGCGCTATTTTCATTGGTCAGTTCCTTTAACAGCGAAGTCACCGCCAGCGTTAATCCGGTTTTAATCATGTTGCCGTAGCGCTCGGTATTAAAAACCTCAAAGCTGGAAAACTTCATCTTTCTTATCGCACTGAAAAGCTGTTCGTTTTCCGTAATGGCGTTAAGGTTGGCAATAAAATCAAAGGTCATTTCATCATGAAAGCTCAGCGAGCTATTTTCCGCCTGCACATGCTGGCTAAATTGTGAAAGACAGATGATATCGGCATAAACGGTTTTTTTGATTTTCCCTAATGCGTACAATAAGCGTAGGGAGACATCCATATTGTCCAATGGGCCGGATTTTGCCAACAATGGCTTTACCGCATATTCGAGTATGTCGGGATCGTTATTGACAAACACCTGTGGCAAATAGGTTTTGACAGCAGAAAATAAAATCTCATTTGCCTTCTGTAACCAACTAAGCAATTGTTCCTGCTCGTCCAGTTGTTCAATTATTTCATCTTCTGTCAACGTTTTCATTCGTCCTACGATACCATCAATGCAAGTGTAATGTATGAATTCTATTACACGATCCGTCGGTACCATTAATCATAAGGGTTTCTGTGCTCAAGTACCCCTCTTTTTGTTTTATTCCGCCGATAATGTCACCTTTGGTTATCCCGGTTGCCGAAAAAATCACCTCATCACTGGCGATCAGAGCATTGAGCGGCAAAATGGTGTTAATCTCAATTCCCATGTTGCTGCAGCGCCGCCGTTCTTCCTGCGCCAGTATTCTGTGCTCTGGCGTATCGCCTTTCGCCTGGCAGAAATCGATCAGCTCGGCTTGCATATCTCCGCCCAGCAGACGCACCGCACAGGCCGATATGACCCCTTCCGGCGCGCCCCCCAAGGTATACATGATGTCGGCTTCACCACCTGGTAGGCAGGTCATCAGGCTGGCGGCCACGTCACCGTCAGGAATGGCAAAAATCTTAACCCCCAGCTCCTGCGCCTGTTGGCGGATCAGTCCATGGCGCGGTTTATCCAGCGTGATCATTCGTAGTTGATGCAATGGCTTACCCAATGCCTGCGCTACTTGCCGCAGATTTTGCTCCAGAGGCAACCGCAAATCTATAGCCCCTTTAGCTCCTGGCCCCACCACCATCTTGCGCATATACATGTCTGGGGCATGCAACAAAGCATTGTGTGGGGCAAAGGCGATCACGGCCAGCGCATTATATTGGCCCATGGCCACCATCCGCGTGCCTTCGATAGGATCAACAGCAATGTCCACTGCCGGGCCATTCCCGCTCCCCAACCGCTCACCGATATACAGCATGGGAGCCTGATCGATTTCGCCTTCACCGATCACAATCTGCCCCTGCATGGCCATACCGCTCAGTTGCTGACGCATGGCCGCGACGGCCACCCCATCAATTTGATTTTTATCACCACAGCCCAGCAGCGGCCAGGCAGCCAATGCAGCCTGTTGAGTGGTGCGTACAATGTCATAAGCCAGCGATTTCATCGGCAGTTATACTCCTGTTTCCACGCCAAAATGTTGCAGCAGGAAACGCTCGGCCTGTTCGTTCCACACGCCGTGGCTTTCAGCCACCAGTTCCGCCAGGCGGGCATAGAATGGGTCTGTTTTCCCGAGCTCTGGGAAATCGGCAATCGCGGTTAACGGCATGGTGGCAAAGTTATAGATCAGCTTTTTCCCGCCGGGGATCGAAGGTAGATTGATGATGGTTTCCGGCACGGCATCCAGCCCACCTATATGGGTGATCATCACCGAAGGATTAATGCGGCCTTCAGCGGTCAGTTGCAGCGCCTCCAACATATCTCCCGTCGAGCCCCCCGAAGTGCCCACGACATGTGTGGATGCATAATGCACGTTGTAAAAGTTAAACGGCACTTTGAATTCACTGTCGGTTGGGCCCGCAAAGAAATTCAGGCAACCGTCTTCAGCCAGCAGATCATCCCCCAGCACCAGCACATCGGCCACCGCAGCATAAACGAAAACATCGTCAAAGCCGTGGCCCTGCGTCAGGTCGCGTAAGGCAGCCACCGGGTCGGCAACCTTGCTGCTGTTGAAATACACCAGTTCAACGCCTTTTTCACTCGCTACGCTTTCCGGCAATAGCAATCTGGCTCGCGCCAAACGCGCCTCGTCGATATCCACGACCACTACCCGCGCAGGGCGGATGTTGCCGTTGATGGCATAATCGATCGCACCAATGCCCATCGGCCCGGCACTGGCCAATAACGCCACGTTGCCGCCGGGTTTGATCCCCATGCGATGCTCATAGACATATTGCGTCGTATGGTAATTGGCATGGTAGGCACCTATGATGCAGCACATCGGTTCTGCCAAAGAGGCCGCCGCAAAATAGCTGCCTTCATACGGTAATACACAACCTAGCTCCACAGCCTGCTGTGGAATAATCATATAGGTGGCATTGCCGCCGAAAAACTCGTAGCTATAACCCGCCGAATAACCACTCGGCAATCCCATCGCCGGTTGCAGCACAAAACGTTGCCCAGCCCGGTAGCGTTGCTGTAGGTTTTTGCCCACCTGCTCAATGATCCCGGCACATTCATGGCCAGTGATCGCCGGATGTTCGGCAACGTCATCAGGTACCCGCTTGTGGTTAGCCCCCAATTTGGCGGCCTTCCAGGTAGACAGGCACACACTGTCGGAAATGACCTTAACCAACAGTTCATCATCACCTAGTGGCGGTAATTCAAACTCACGCAGGCGAACGTCGTTTTGGCCATAAATAGAGGCGGCTTGGGTTTTCATACGGCTTCCTTTTCTGAGTTTGTGGCAACCAGTTGTTCCAACAAACGATCGAGATTGCTGTCACCGAGATAATTGCTGATCAATACTTTGGGTTTATCGCTCACCCGTTCGGCTCGCCCTTCCAGGCTAGAGTGCGTCACAATCAGGTCGGCTTCCGGCGGAATATTTTCAATGGCGTAGTGCTTCACGCTGATCGGCACCCCGGCTTTCTCCAAACGTTTACGGAAGGTGGTTGCTCCCATCGCGCTGGAACCCATGCCTGCATCACAAACAAATGCGATGTGGCGGATCGGTTGTGTTTGCCCTTTGCCCGCAGCTTTCAAGGCTTTCACCTGCCGCTGTGAGTCATCAAAACCGTCTTCGGTCGCCTGTTTTTTCTCGGTTTTCAGGATCAGTGTTGCAATCAGGAACGAAACCAGTGTCCCGGCGGCGACGCCCGCCAAGGTACCAGCAAAGCCACCACGCGGCGTCAGAGCCAGATAGGCAAAAATTGAACCCGGGCTTGGCCCGGCAACCAAACCAGCACCCATCAGATCAAACACGTAGATCCCCGCCATGCCGCCGGCAATCATGGCAATGATCATCAGCGGCTTCATCAGCACATATGGGAAGTAGAGTTCGTGAATACCCCCGAGGAAGTGGATAATCATCGCGCCCGGTGCCGACTTTTTGCTCATACCTTGGCCAAATAGCGAAAACGCTAGCAGGATACCAAGCCCAGGCCCAGGGTTAGAGGCCACCATAAAGAACACCGAACGACCATTCACCGCCGTATCCTGCATGCCCAGCGGGTAATACACCCCCTGATCGATGGCGTTATTCAGAAATAGCACCTTCGCCGGTTCGTTGATAATCGACAGCAGCGGTAGGTATCCAGTCGCTACCAGAGATTCAATGCCAGCACGTACCAAATGGTTAGCCTGCTGTACCGCTGGGCCAATCACCTCGTAGGCAAACAGGCACAAGAACATGCCGGCAATCCCCAGAGAGAAGTTATTGACCACCATCTCAAAGCCAGCGGGGATACGCTTATCCAGCTTGGTGTCGATATATTTGATGATCACCCCGCCCAGCGGACCCATTACCATCGCACCGATGAACATGGGAATATCGGCCCCTACAATCACGCCGATGGTGCCAATCCCCCCCATCACCGCGCCACGTTTTTCCGCGATCAGGTAGCCACCGGTGGAACCGATCATCAGCGGTAGTAAATAGGTGATCATCGGCCCGACCAGTTGCCCAAAGTGGGCGTTAGGCATCCAACCGGTGGGAATAAACAGTGCCGTAATAAATCCCCACGCAATAAATGCGCCGATATTAGGGATTACCATAGCCGTCAGGAACCCGCCAAAAGCTTGCACTCTGGCTCGCATTGTTTTATTGGCCATTATATTGATCCTTGAGTGTGTAAAATCAGAAGCGCTGAATGATTTCTTTTATTTCTGATACTTTAGTTGCCTGAGTAAGCTGTTCAATTGCCTGGTCATCGCAGAACATTTCACTCAATAACTGGATGGCATTGATATGACTGTCGGCATCTTTCGCCGCCAGGCCAATTAACACTTTCACCTGCGGATTGTCATCATTGAAATATACCCCCTGCGGCAATACCGTTAGGGTTAATGCCGTGCCCAAAGCCCCTTCTTCCGGACGTGCATGGGGCATAGCCACTTCCGGCGTAAGAATATAATATGCGCCATTATTTTGCGTACTGTGTTTTATAGCCGCCACATAGCGCGGCTCAACGATATTATTTTGCAGCAGACAGCTCATCGATAAATCAATAGCCTGCTGCCAGTCGCAATCTTGCTGGTGAACGGTAAATGCATTTTCCGGGAAGTAATCTATCAATCCATTCATGTGTTTTTCCTATCGTTATTCCAAGAGGATTGGGAATTGCTTTGCAGCTTATGGAGTAATAATGGGAAACGCAATCCGATGCCATTTTGTGATTGAAATCACTTTTAATGTGAAATACATTGCAATTGAAGATCTGGTTCACAAAAAAATGATGGGACTTCTTTAATTATAAATTTGTCAATATTGAAAATGTGATTCAAATTGCATTTAATTAATTTTATAATAATCACCATATTGTGATTTAAATCACTTTACTGGTATTGCCAATCAATCAAAACAACAAGAATTACTCAACACCCCGTTCCCCACTCGCCATAAACCGCTTTGGCGTGGTGCCGGTATACTGGCGGAAAAAGGCGATAAACGCGCTGTCGCTAGAGAAGGCCAGCCGCTGCGCAACCGCGCTCACGGAAGGCAATTGCGCCAGTAACTCAATGGCGTGCATCAAACGCCATTGCTGGCACCACTGCTGATAGCTCAGCCCGGTTTCCCGCAGGAAAATTCGCGTTAGCGTTTTAGGATGCAGATTGATCGCCTTCGCCAATACCACCAGCCCGGGTAGTTGTTCAACGCCGTTTAAACCGTCAACCCAGGCCGTAACTCGCGGATCGCTCGGTAGCATCAAACTGGTATTTTCCTGCTCCGCCATGCTCAGTTCATTGCGCAAGACTCGTAATAAATCTTCCGCCTGGGGGTTCTGCTGCGCATAGTCAAGCGGCCAATGTGCGATGCGTTCTATCACCGCTGCCAGTAACGGATTGGCGGCCAACACCGCACTGTGCGGCATTGCCAGCATCGCGGCATCCGCAAAATAAAGCGAACGGTAAGCCACCTGCCCGCGCAGTTGCACGCGGTGTCGCACCCCGCTCGGTATCCAGATAATGCGCGTTGGCGGCAGGATCAGCCAGCGTTCGGCTAACGTCACCGTCATACAACCGCGTGGAGCATAGAGGATCTGGGCCCGTTGATGCTGATGTTCGCCAGAATCATGATCCGCCAGCTCGGCACTAATTCCCACCACCGGAGCGGAGTAACTATCCGGATCAAACACCTGATATTGCAGAATCAGCGCCATACCATAGTCCTATTCTCATTGTTTTTTGTTCTGATGATTGTAATCGAACAATCACCATCTCCCTATACTGGCGATACTTTTTAGGGAGAATGTCATGTCCGTCAAAAATCTACCTCTGCCACTGATCATCGTGATGATCATGGCACCACAAATCCTGGAAACGCTCTATAGCCCGGCGTTAACCGCTATCCGCTTTGATTACCAGATCGATGCCACGCAGGCCAGCCACACCCTGTCGGTCTATTTTTTCGCCTTCGCTTTCGGCGTGGCGTTTTGGGGAACGATCAGTGACAAATATGGCCGTAGAACCGCCATGCTCGCCGGTTTGGTGCTGTATACGGCCGGAGCCTTGCTGGCGTTGCTGAGCAACTCTTTCACGTTGCTCATCGTCTCACGCGCCATTATCGCCTTTGGTGCGGCCGTCGGTTCTGTGGTGACACAGACCATGCTACGCGATGTCTATCAGGGGCAGGCGTTAGGAAAGATGTTTGCGGTAATTGGCATGGCATTGTCGATAAGCCCGGTAGTGGGTATGTTTAGCGGCGGAATGCTGGTGTTTTGGGGCGGTCGCATGGCCATTTTCTCCGCGCAAGCAGGATTGGCGCTGTTGCTGCTGATCTGGTGCTGGCGAGCGCTGCCAGAAACCCGCCAGCAAACCGCCGGTATCGCTTTACTCCCCTGTTTGCAGGAGATGCTGCGCGATAGGCAAATCTGGTGCTCGGCGTTGCTGGTTGCCAGTTTTAACATCATGGCGTTCAGCTACTTCAGTCTGGTCCCGTTTATTTTTGAAACCTTGGGGCTGACCAGCGAGCAGTTTGGTTATTCGGGGATTGTTTTGGCCTTTGGCAGCCTGTGCGGCGCAGCGGCAAACCGCTACCTTCTGCAAAAAGGATTATGCGCTTACCGGCAGATCCAAATGGCCAGCCTGTTGGCCCTGTTGGCCGCTGTTGCTGCATGGTATTGGCAGGCAAGTCTGATGATCCTGCTGCCCTGTATGGCGGTGACCGTGGCCTTTGGCTTGGCCATTCCCAATATTCTCAGCCAGGCCCTGAAGCATTACCGCAACCGGCTGGGTGCTGCCGGTGCGATATTGGGGTTACTCTATTATCTACTGATCGCTGGAGGCCTGGCACTGGCCGCCATGGGCCAGCACCTGCCGTTAACGCTGCTGGGATGTAGCTTGTTAAGCCTCACCTGTTCAGCAAGGCTTAAAGGTTACGCAGAAAGCTGATCGATGGTCTGCAAGATACGCTTCTCAGAAATCGGGTAAGGCGTACCCAACTGCTGCGCGAACAGGCTGACGCGCAACTCCTCGATCATCCAGCGTACCGCCTTCACCTCTTCATCCTGCAGGCGTTTTGGCGGCAGCTTGTTCAGCCACTGCTGCCACGCCTGTTGGACCTGCTCCACCCGGATCATCTGAGCGCGATCGCGGTGCGGATCGATCGCCAGTTTCTCCAGGCGGCGCTCAATCGCTTGCAGATAACGCAAGGTGTCCGACAGGCGGCTCCAACCATTATTGGTGACAAAACCGCGGTAAACCAGGCCATTAAGCTGGGCCTTGATGTCGGACAGCGCCAACGCCAACGAGATATCAACGCGCCCTTTCAGGCGTTTGTTGATATTGAACACCGTCGTTAGGATCTGTTCCACCTGTTTGGCCACACCCACCACGGTTTCGTTCAGCTCGGCCCGCACCAACTCTTGCAGCCGAGCAAAGTTCTCTTCCGCCCACACCGGCCCGCCATGTTCGGCAATCAGCTTGTCGATGCCACAGGAGATACAGTCGTCGATCAGATCCAGCACTTTGCCATATGGGTTGAAATACAGCCCAAGCTTGGCCTTGTTCGGCAACTTCTCATGCAGATATTTGATCGGCGAAGGGATGTTCAACAGCAACAAACGGCGCGTACCTTGCCACATGGCCTGCTGCTGCTCCTGTTCGCTGTCAAACAGGCGGATGGCTACGCTGTCTTTTTCGTCCACCAGCGCCGGGTAAGCCTTGACCGAGTAACCGCCACGCTTCTGCTCATAAAACTCAGGCAGTTTGCCAAAGCTCCAGATATGCAGATTGCTCTGTTCCAGGCCATCATCAGCCACGGCCGACAGCGTCTCTTGCACCTTATCTTTGAGCTGGGCCCGCAACGCGGCCAGATCTTTGCCTTCGCGCAGGGTTTTGTGTTTCTCACCCACCACGCGGAAGGTCATTTTCAGATGATCGGGCACCTGATCCCACTGCCAATCCTCACGTGACACTGTCACGCCGGTCATGCGACGTAGCTCGCGTTCCAGTGAATCCAGCAGCGGCATTTCCAACGGCGTTGCCCGGCCAAGGAAAGCTTCAGCGTAGTTCGGTGCTGGCACAAAATTGCGGCGCATCGGCTTAGGCAACGATTTGATCAGCGCGATCACCAGTTCACGGCGGATACCGGGGATTTGCCACTCAAAACCGGCCTCTTCCACCTGATTGAGGATCGGTAACGGGATGTGCACTGTCACGCCATCGGCGTCGGTGCCCGGCTCAAACTGGTAGGTCAGGCGAAGCTTGAGGTTGCCCTGATACCAGTAGTTCGGATAATCCAGCGCGCTGACCTTATTGGCTCCGTCCTTGATCAACATCTCTTTTTCGAAGTTGAGCAGCTCAGCGTTCTGCTTCCCGGCGGTTTTCCACCACTGGTCAAAATGACGCCCGGACACCACGTCACTCGGAATACGCTGATCGTAGAAACTGAACAGCGTCTCGTCATCCACCAGAATGTCCCGGCGGCGCGATTTGTGTTCCAGCTCTTCTACTTCGGCACGCAGCTTCAGGTTGGCGGCGAAGAACGGGTGCCGCGTTTGCCAGTCACCTTCCACCAGCGCATGGCGGATAAACAGTTCACGGCACAGCAGCGGATCGATGGTGCTGTAATTCACCGGGCGAGCCGCGACGATCGGCAACCCAAACAGCGTGACCTTTTCGCTGGCCATCACCGCGCCCTGGGATTTGGACCAGTGCGGTTCGCTGTAATGATGCTTGACCAGGTGCTGAGCCATCGGCTCAATCCATTCTGGTTCGATACGCGCGGCTATACGGCCCCACAGGCGGCTGGTTTCCACCAGTTCTGCCACCATCGTCCATTTCGGCGGCTTCTTGAACAGCCCGGAGCCAGGGAAGATTGAGAAACGGGCGTTGCGCGCACCGGTAAACTCTTGCTTATCCGCATCCTTCTGGCCAATGTGCGAAAGCAGGCCGCTCAGCAGCGCGGTATGCACGCTGCGATAATCCGAAGGCACGCTATTGACCGGCAGGCCCAGCTCTTTCACTACCTGGCGTAGTTGGGTGTAGATATCCTGCCATTCACGTACCCGCAGATAGTTGAGGAAATCGTTGCGGCACAGGCGGCGGAACTGGCTGGAAGAGTTTTCCTTCTGTTGCTCTTTCAGGTAATCCCACAGGTTGACGAACGCCATAAAATCGGAGTCTTTGTCGGCGAAGCGGCGGTGTTTTTCATCGGAGGCCTGTTGCTTATCCATTGGCCGCTCACGCGGATCCTGGATCGACAACGCCGAGGTGATGATCATCATCTCACGCACGCTGCCACTTTTCTGGGCTTCCAACACCATTCGCGCCAAACGTGGGTCGATCGGCAACTGCGCCAACTGACGGCCCTGTGGGGTCAGTTGATAGTGGCCGTTTTCCGCAGTTTTGATCGCCCCCAACTCTTCCAACAGGCGCACGCCGTCCTGAATATTGCGGTTATCAGGTGCTTCGACAAACGGGAAGGCGGCAATATCGCCCAATCCCAGCGAGGTCATCTGCAAAATGACCGAGGCCAGGTTGGTTCGCAGAATTTCCGGATCGGTAAACGCCGGGCGAGACAGGAAATCCTGCTCCGAGAACAGGCGGATACAGATACCGTCCGAAACACGCCCACAGCGGCCCTTACGCTGGTTGGCTGAAGCCTGCGAAACTGGCTCGATCGGCAAACGCTGCACTTTGGTACGGAAGCTGTAGCGGCTGATACGCGCCGTACCTGGGTCGATAACGTATTTAATACCCGGCACGGTCAGCGAGGTTTCCGCCACGTTGGTCGCCAGCACGATGCGGCGGCCGTGGTGCGACTGGAACACCCGATTCTGTTCACTGTTGGACAGGCGGGCATACAGCGGCAGCACCTCGGTGTGCGGCAGGTTGAGCTTGGTCAACGCATCGGCGGTGTCACGGATTTCACGCTCACCGCTCATAAAGATCAGGATATCGCCTGGCCCTTCACGCCCCAATTCGTCCACCGCGTCGAAGATGGCCTGAAGCTGATCGCGTTCGGTATCATCGGCGTCGTCCACCACCGGCCGATAACGCACCTCCACGGGATAGGTACGGCCAGAAACCTCAATGATCGGCGCATTGTTGAAGTGGCGAGAAAAGCGCTGCGGATCAATGGTGGCAGAGGTGATGATCACCTTCAGATCCGGGCGTTTTGGTAACAGCTCCCGCAGGTAACCCAGGATGAAATCGATGTTCAGGCTGCGCTCGTGCGCCTCATCGATGATCAAGGTGTCGTACTGCATCAGCAGGCGATCCTGCTGGATTTCGGCCAGCAAGATCCCGTCGGTCATCAGTTTGACCAGGGTATTTTCACCCACCTGATCGTTGAAGCGCACCTTGTAGCCGACGCTGCCACCCAGCGGGGTTTCCAGCTCATCGGCAATGCGGTTGGCAACGGTGCGTGCAGCCAGGCGGCGCGGTTGCGTGTGGCCAATCAGGCCTTTGACGCCGCGCCCTAACTCCAGGCAGATTTTCGGTAGCTGCGTGGTCTTGCCGGAGCCGGTTTCACCCGCCACGATCACCACTTGATGATCGCGGATGGCGGCAAGAATGTCCTGTTTCTTCTGGCTGACAGGCAAGCTTTCAGGGTAAGTGATTTTCGGGCACGAGGCTGCGCGGGAGCGCACCTTCTGCAAGGCTTGCTCGATATCACCCGCTATTTCTGTGGCAACCGCCTGTTGAGCTTCGGGGCTTTTGACTTTGCGCGCACCTTGCAACCGGCGTTGCAGGCGCTGCTGATCACGGAGCATCAAGTCACCCAGTTGGGATGACAATGCCGCGAGCGTAGATTTCACGTTCGGTGTTCCTTGTTTCTTCGCAGCTACTGGTTAACGTCAGGGACTAGGTTTGATGTTATAGCTGACGTGTAGGTGCCAATAACTGCGTTTATTAAATTAGGTTTATCGATTTTTTGACTTAGCGCAGCAGGATACCACAATGGCATTTCTCCCCATAATCCATCCGTTTAGCCTGGATTTTCTTGTTCAATAAAATCGAACGTAGATCTCGAAATATTCCGCTATCCCTGTTGGAACAATGTGAATAGAGTGTACCTCATGCAACGGGCAACCAGCCCTGATGTCACAGTCAACATGAAAGGAATTTTCGATGAGCAAAGTATTGGTTCTAAAATCCAGCATCCTGGCTACTTATTCTCAATCTAACCAACTGGCTGATTTTTTCGTTGAGCAGTGGGCCAATACTCACAGCAACGATACCATCACCGTACGTGACCTGGCTGCACAACCGATCCCTGTGCTGGATGGCGAACTGGTTGGCGCAATGCGTCCTTCAGATGCCCCGCTGACCCCACGCCAGAAAGAAGCACTGGCCCTGTCAGACGAACTGATTGCCGAGCTGCAAGCCAACGATACTATCGTTATCGCCGCGCCGATGTACAACTTCAACATCCCAACTCAGTTGAAGAATTATTTTGACCTGATTGCCCGTGCCGGCGTCACCTTCCGTTACACCGAGAACGGCCCGGAAGGCTTGGTGAAAAACAAACGCGCCATCATTCTGACCAGCCGTGGCGGCATCCATAAAGGCACCCCAACCGACCTGGTAGAACCTTACCTGCGTCTGTTCCTGGGCTTTATCGGTATTACCGAGGTTGAGTTCGTATTTGCCGAAGGGATTGCCTACGGTCCAGACGTTGCGACCAAAGCCCAGGCCGATGCCAAAGCGTTACTGGCCGAAGTGATCGCCGCTTAAATAGCGATACCAGGGCGCAGAGATTGCGCTCTGGGAAGTGAAACACACCTGCAAAATCCGTTTTACCCTCAGAACAATAAGCCGTTTAAATTCCGTTGCGCGCCTAAGGCGCGCTTTTTTATTTCTGCAACCACTGACCGTTAATGCCACGGACATATTCCCCTGCTGGCGCTCGTGTCACCAGCTTCTGCCCGGCCATCCGCGCGACTTCATCGATGGCGATATGATTGCTGGCGGCCACCTGCTGATATTTCTCGGCGCGCCCGGCATTGATTTTTTTCACCAACGCCTGAGTCTCCGCATCCTGCTTCACCGGAGCGATATAACCACTGAGCGTTTCGCCCACCCGCCCCTGCTGCTTGGCTTCATCCAGCGTCAACGCCTGAGCCATCCCGCTGAATAACCAACCGGCGGCAATCAACCACAGATAATGCTTTTTCATGCTGGCTCCTAGAACAGACCGCTTTGGTCTTTCAGCAGGTTCTCAACGTCCTTATCCACTTTGATATGGATCTCATGCTCAATTTTGACGTTCATATTGATGGTGATGGGATCTTTAGGCGTCGCCACCTCAATGCGCGGTACACAACCGCTCAGCAAGGATGCGCCCAACACGGCTGCCAGCAATGGCCCTGTCGCGTTCTTCATTGTTGTTCCTCGGGTTTAGAGAGCGCCTGCTCCAGCCACTCTTGTAAATTGTCGCCAAAGCGCAGGCTGCGCCACAGCTGAAACACGTTTTCCTGATGGCTATAGTTAAGGATAACCTCACGCTTGGCATTTTTCTGCGGATTTACGCCATCGATATGCGCCTTTAGCGTCAGTTCGCCCAGGTTATCGAGATCGACCCGCGCCTTTGAGCGGTTGATTTCCATGTAGCGCAGCCAGTCGATGGCGGCACCGGTGGCTAAGTTATTGCTGCCAATGGCATCGGCCATATCTTTATCCAGCCGCAGCGTCATGACCCCCGCATTGGCGATCCAGCCGTTTTGCACCAGCCATTTGGGGTGGTTGAGGAACAGAGGTAACTCACCGTTGATGCGGCCAGACATGGCGAACTGCTTTGGCTTGAGCGCGGTAAACAGCGCGCTGAGGTCGATTTGATCCAGTTTGAGCACCGCCGCATCATGCTGCGGCATACGTAATGCCGAAAGGCTGATATGACCGTTGAGCATATCTACACCGATATTGCTCAACGTCAACGGATACGCCTCGCTGTACGGATAGGTGCCTTGCAGATCGGCGGTAATATTCTGCATCTCAAACAGCGTCTTGATGGATTTGATGCGCAGCATGATCGGCCTTTTGGCCCCAAGCTGCCACAGGTGGTTCTTAAACCGATAGGGCAAGACAAAATCCAACCCGCTCAATTCGCCGTCTTGCAGCCACATGCCACCATTGCGCACCACCCAGTGGCCACCAGCTTCAAACCCCTGCACTCGTGCCGCCGAGAATGCCGACTGTGCATAGAACTCACCCGCGCGCAGTTTGATGTTCAGATCGGGTGAAATCAGCGGTTGGAATACCGTTAACGACTGTTTTGGCCACCAGCCTTCCCCGCGCAGACGCTCGCCATCCCAGCGGCCACGCAACTTGATTGGCCCAATCTGCTCGGCCTGCAACGCGCCTTGCCATTGGAAACTGTCTGGCCCCGTACCTTGCAACTGCAAATCCAGCACCGAAGCTGGCAAATAACTGCCTGCACCAAAACTGGTTTTGTCAGCCACCAGTTGCACACCGCCGGTAAGGCTCGGTGCTTTGACATCCCGCTGCCACTTGATCGGCTGGCTTAGCGTCATGCGCGGCGTCGCGACCGTGACCATGCCGTATTTCAACCGATCAAAACCGGTAGAAAGACGATCCAGGGTGATGCTGGTGTCCTGCCAACGCCCACTGCCTGCGACATCCCATGCAGCTTGTAGTGGCGGTAACTTGCCGTTACCCCAAGAACGCCATTGCCACTGACCATGGTCTGGCCAGAAATCTTGTGCCTGACCGTCCAGATGCAGCTTGAAGCGCCCCCAGTAACTTTCGCTGGCGCTGATAATCGCCTGCAAACGGCCAGTGATCCCAAGAGCGGTGACTTTTACCCCAGCCAGCGGCAGCCGAGCCTCTTCCAGCTTCATATCCGGTGCCGGGCTGCCCCAGGCGCGCAGTAAAGATCCCGGCTGTAGCACCAGCGTTGGGTTAAGGATCGAGCCGCTGATAATGCCGGGGATTGACGCCGTAAGCGAGAGATTGGCCAGGTTTGCCTGCCCGGTAAGCTGGAATCCCAGATCGCTGTTGGTCAGGCTCAGGCTACCAGGCCCCAACGTCAGCACCGCGTTGCCCTTGCCGTTGTGCCCGGCGGTGATTACGTTCAAACGTGCGGTAATTTGGGTTTCGTCAAACCCCTGGCTCCAGTCATGCAACGCCACATTCAATCCACCACTGAGCGGTTGCTCCAGGTAAGGCCAGCGCCATTCCCCTTTTTCGATGCTGATCTGTTTTGGCGTTAATGCCCAGGGGAGAGTAGCCAACGGTTGGTCGCTGCCCTTTTCCGTCAGGGTCAACACCCCCTGCTGCTGTTGCCAATGCAAATCCAGCAACAAGGGTTTTTCCAGATAGGCAGTTTGTATCTCACCTTGCAACGCCCCTTGGGTTGGTAAACTGTCCATATCCAGCGGTATGGTGACTTTGCCTGTCAGTTGAACAGGAACCGTGCTGTTGGGTGGCGTGATGCTAAGCTTGCTTAACGTCAGTTGCTGATGTTCATCCAACTGTGCCTCGGCGGTGACATTCTTGCCTTGATAATGCAGCCGTTGGCCAGTGGCCACAGATGACAGCTGCAATTTGCCGGCATAGGCTTGCCATGGGGTGAGAGTGAGAAGATTGATGTTCAGGTCAAACGGCGGCAGCATCGCTTGCAGTTGGTCTAGCGTTAACGGCGCGCTGTCACCCTCGGCGGCGGGCAATTTTGACAGGCAGGCGGTATCGACGTCCGCTCGTTCGCTCTTTAAATGCCAATTGCCCATCTGGTAAGAGAGTTGCAGTTCACTGACATTGGCTATGGCACAGCCTTGGGCGCTGAACTTCAGCCCATCAAGATACAAAGATCCCTGATGCCAGCGCAACGGCCCTTGTAAAACCAGTTGGCTACCCTGCGGCAACCAAGGAGCGATCGCTCGCGGCAACCAACGCGGCAGGGTTTGCCATAGCGTTAAGAGCAACAGGGCGATACCCACCACGATCGCTACGAATACTTTTAATCTCTTTGTCATTAAGCGCAGGTTTAGTTCCTGATAAACATCGATTAGCCAGGCGCAATGATGACACGGATCCCCTGGCAGGTGAAGGTGAACCCATCTCATCATTTATAGAGCAGGTTTCGCAATTTTGATATTTACCCAGTGAATATAGAAAATGGCTAATACACTGATTATCAGCATAAAACCCTAAAAGACCTGCGCCGCCACAGGGCGCTAAACCATTGTCGTATTTGGCAAAATATGTTAATTTGATCACATAATCACGCGGGAGAAACCACGATGAAAATGGCGATTTACAGCACCAAACAGTATGACCGTAAGTATCTTGAATTGGTAAATCAGCAGTTTGGTTATGAGCTGGAGTTTTTCGACTTTCTGCTAAGCAAGAAAACCGCCAAAACGGCTATCGGCTGTAAGGCCGTGTGCATCTTCGTCAATGACGACGGTAGCCGGGAAGTGCTGGAAGAGCTGGCTGCGCTTGGGGTCGAGATCCTCGCCCTGCGTTGTGCCGGGTTCAATAACGTCGATCTGGATGCGGCGAAAGAGCTGGGTATCAAGGTGGTGCGCGTTCCGGCTTATTCACCAGAAGCCGTAGCCGAGCACGCCGTGGGCATGATGATGTGCCTGAACCGCCGCATTCATCGTGCTTATCAGCGCACCCGCGATGCCAACTTCTCGCTGGAAGGGCTGATCGGCTTCAATATGCATAACCGCACCGCCGGGGTGATTGGCACCGGTAAGATCGGCGTAGCCACCATGCGTATTCTGAAAGGCTTTGGCATGAAGCTCTTGGCCTACGACCCCTACCCAAGCGCGCAGGCGTTAGAGCTGGGTGCCGAATATGTCGATCTTAAAACGCTGTATGCCCAGGCGGACGTGATCACCCTGCACTGTCCGTTAACGCCGGAAAACCATCACCTGCTGAATGCGGACGCGTTTTCCATGATGAAGGACGGCGTGATGGTGATTAACACCAGCCGCGGTGCCTTGATCGACTCCTCCGCCGCCATCGATGCCCTCAAACAGCAAAAGATTGGTGCGCTGGGGATGGACGTATACGAGAACGAACGCGACCTGTTCTTTGAAGACAAATCCAACGACGTGATCCAGGACGACGTTTTCCGCCGCCTGTCCGCCTGCCATAACGTGCTGTTTACCGGCCACCAGGCGTTCCTGACGGAAGAGGCGTTGACCAGTATCTCGCAAACCACGTTGAAAAATATTGAACAGCTTGCACGGGGTGAAGCCTGCCCCAATCAGCTTAATGCCTAATACTTTGGGGCGTACTTTACGTCCCTAACACTCTCAACCTTTTCGTAGGGGCGCTGCATGCTGCGCCCGTTTATCTTCTGGAAACAATAATGAAAAAACTGATCCCTTTAGCAATGGCCTGTGCTCTATTGGCTGGCTGTGGTTCCGCTCAAACCAAACAACAAACCGTAGTAGAAAGCGATCTGCTGCATCATAACTTTGTGTTGCAAAGCGTGGATGGTGTGGCAGTTGAGGCGAAACAAGGCAGCGGCCCGAGCATTGAGTTCGGCGAGAAAATGAATATTTCCGGGTCTATGTGCAACCGTTTCTTCGGCCAGGGCCAGTTAGAAAACGGCGTACTGACGGTGAAAAACCTCGCCACGACCCGCATGATGTGCGCGGATCCACAACGTAACCAATGGGATCAAACCATCGGAACGCTGCTGGCTAACGGTGCAAAAGTCTCACTCAATGGCCAACAGCTGACCCTGAGCGGCAGCGATCACCAACTGGTGTATACCCTGAAAGACTGGGTTAACTAATTATCCCCCCTCACCAGCTCCCTCTCCCAAAGGGAGAGGGAGCTGGTACGGTGATGTAGGTAACAATGGTTGCCAACCTGTAACACCTTACGTCCGGGATAAAATGGCCTTACCGGGCACAGGCTCCACCGCCCAGCGCCGACTCTTCGCACTGTTTGCCGTTCGGCATCTGACACATTCTGAGCGTATCGCCGTTGAGCGAATGGGCAATGGTGGTTACTCCGCCCACGCTGGCACAGCTTTCGCTGGTAGGTATCGCACCAATATTGGCACTGGTGGCGATCTGCTGTGGTTCTTGGTTGTTATTGCTGCTGCAGGCAGCCAAAGAGAGTATGGCGCCGGCAAGCAGCCATTTTGCTGAGATCATTATTCGTACCCCTGAACCGAAACGATGCTGTGTAATTTTGCCATTGCTGATAACCCGAGCCACTGGAACGATGGGCCCGTTTGGTTATCTTTGATGTCCACCCGTTGAGCTTCAAGTTGCCGCCTATTCATCTCATCAACAAGCGGCAACCGGAAAGACAACTTTAGTAATCTAGCTTGTTAGCTTAATAATAGAAATATGATTAGCCATTAATTTGGCTTTTTTTTGAGCTGAAAGCATTTTAGCTCCCGATCAGTGCCCTGCCGACTTGGAGAGCAGATTGATCACCAGCACCCCGGCAATAATCAGCCCCATACCAACCACCGCAGGCAAATCCAGCTTCTGCTGGTAAATAAACACCGCGGCAATAGACACCAGCACGATCCCCAACCCGGACCAGATGGCATAGACAATCCCCAGCGGCATGGTTTTTACCACCATCGAAAGCCCCCAAAATGCTACCGCGTAACCCAACACGACAAACACCGATGGCCACAAGCGGGTAAACCCTTCAGAGGCTTTCAGCAAGGTGGTGGCGATCACTTCGGCGATAATCGCCATAGCTAAATAGATAAATGCGGTCATTTTCAACTTCTTCTTTCTGTTTCGCGTCACATCAATATGAGACGCGGAGATTAAATTAGCGTTACATCGCGGCAACGCTTTGCCATTACGCTGCAAATAGTAATTATTTTTTAACGAAATATCACCTTACATCCGGATTTTGTGCGCCACACAAATGCGATAAAGCACAAATAACCCCCTCTGTTAGACTTTACTGGGCTTTGTTGAATAATTCGGATTTAGATAAAAGCGCCTCTCGTCACTGATTTCCTCAGGCAATCCGCACACTTTCTGGCATCCCTGCACGCGTCATTTTGTTTAAGGCACGGATCATGGCCATAGTT
>NZ_JBLJAK010000041.1:0-42771 GCF_047530105.1 Serratia sp. T13T92
TGTTTGTAAAGGCACGATGAGGTCTCTTCTGTTTTGTTAGCGCAACCAGTAGATCACACTTCATCGTGCCTTTCATTTTTTTCTGGGGATTCCTCAGCCCTGTGGGAGAGGGTTAGGGTGAGGGGCCATTCACTTTGACTAAACCAGAACATAGCGACGTCAGCCCGTTGCCGCCGCGCCATCGGAAGGGATACGATGCCTGCCTTTATTGTTTCGCTGTGGCACCAGATAGTGCTGTCTTTGCCGTTATTTGTGCTAATCGTGCTGGGATATGGCCTTATCCGCTGGGGAAAGTGGCCAGCGACCATCACCGATGGCCTGACCCGTTTCGTGTTTTCCCTCGCCTTGCCCGCGATGCTGTTTCGCATGATGTGCGATTTCTCACAGCGTTCTGCGGTGGATGCCCGCCTGCTGATCGCCTTCTTCGGCAGTTGCCTGATCGTCTTCGTCATCGGCCGCATTGCCGCACGGCGGATCTTCAAGCTGGACGGTGTTTCGGGTTCGGTATTTGCTCTGGGCGGCATTTTCTCCAATAACGTCATGCTTGGCCTGCCGATCGCCACGGTGATGCTGGGAGAGGAGGCCATCCCATCGGTGGCTCTGGTGCTGGTATTTAACGGCCTGATTTTGTGGACGCTGGTGACCATCTCCATCGAATGGGCACGGAATGGCTCCCCCACGCTGCAAGGCTTTATCAAAACGGCGCGCAGCGTGCTGACCAACCCGCTGATTATCGGCATCCTGTCTGGCACGTTGTTCAGCCTGACCGGCCTGCCGCTGCCGGTGTTTGTCGATCAACCGGTCAGCATGCTGGGCCAGGTGGCGGCTCCGCTGTCGCTGGTGGTGCTCGGCATGGGGCTGGCGGAATACCGTATCAGCGAAGGCTGGCAACTGAGCAGCGCCATCTGCTTCCTCAAGCTGATCGTCCAGCCGATGGTGGTCTGGCTGCTGGCTTGGTCAATGGATTTACCCCCGATGGAGACCCGCGTGGTGGTACTGCTGGGGTCAATGGCCGTGGGGGTAAACGTCTACCTGATGTCACGCCAATTTAATGTGCTGACTGGCCCGGCGGCCACCAGTCTGGTGATGTCCACTGCGCTGGCGGCGATCACCACCCCGTTAATCCTCACCATTATGGGGGTAAGGGTGTAGCCGGGAGCGGCGCCTGTGGTATTACCGGAGCAGTCTGGTTAAAGGGATTAACCGGCTGATTGCCGTTTTGCAGCATCTTGCCAGTGGTCATCTGCGGCTGCATCGGGTTGTTATTGCCGTTATAGGGCAGCATTTTGGGCTGGTTGGCCTTGAGCGGATAACCCTGCTGCTGGCGCTGCTCCATCTGCTGATTGTCCAGCATGCGCTTTTGCTGTGCCTGCTGGTCGCGCTGGTTAAGAAACTGCTGTTGCTGGCTAAGCGTAGTGACGCCGTTTTCCGCCGTAGCCAGGCAAGGCAGCCACAGCAGGGTGGCCATAATAAGTTGACGTCTCATATTCTACCTCCGTTTGTCTCACAGTTTTAAGCCTAACGTAGTCAGGCAAAATTGCTCGATAGTTTATTTTATACTCACATGTAAACCTCCTTTGCGCCACATTGTTGTTCTGCTTCCGCTACAATCGCCCTTTCGGATCTTTTAGGGTGAACTTGTCGTGCTGCTTCTGGTTATTACCACCATTTTATGGGCATTTTCTTTTAGCCTGATCGGCGAATACCTGGCTGGCAATGTCGACAGTTGGTTCTCGGTGCTGATGCGCGTTGGGCTGGCGGCGCTGGTGTTTTTGCCGTTCCTGCGCTGGCGCAATATCAAGCTGAAAGTGATCCTGCTGTATATGCTGGTGGGTGCCTTCCAGCTTGGCATCATGTATCTGATCAGCTTCCGTGCCTTTATCTATCTGACCGTGTCGGAATTCCTGCTGTTTACGGTGCTGACGCCGCTGTATATCACGCTGATTTACGATCTGATCAGCGGCCGCCGTCTGCGTTGGGGCTATCTGTTCAGCGCGTTGCTGGCCGTGCTGGGGGCGGCGATTATCCGCTACCACCAATTGAGCGATCACTTCTGGTGGGGGTTGCTGCTGGTGCAGGCGGCGAATATCAGCTTCGCCATCGGCATGGTGGGTTACAAACGCCTGATGGAAGTGCATCCGTTGCCGCAGCATACGGCATTTTCCTGGTTCTATCTGGGCGCGGCGGCGGTAGCGGTGGTCGCCTGGTTCCTGTGGGGTAATCCGAACCAACTGCCAACCACCAACCTGCAATGGGGCATTTTGGTTTGGCTGGGCGTGGTGGCTTCCGGATTGGGCTACTTTATGTGGAACTACGGGGCGACACAGGTGGATGCTGGTACGTTGGGCATCATGAACAATATGCATGTGCCCGCGGGCCTGCTGGTTAATTTTGCTGTTTGGCATCAGCAGCCGCACTGGGCCAGCTTTATTGTCGGTGGCTCGGTGATTGTCGCCTCGCTATGGGTACATCGCCGCTGGGTCGCACCGAAAGCGGCTGGTCGCTAGCTTAAAGACGCTAAGGATTTAGTGTCTGGCAGGCTGCCTATCGGCCGGGCGGCATCACGCACGAACGGCAGATGCTCGCAGGCGTGCTGACGTGCCGAGCGGATAAAGGCTTCGGTGACCGTTTGGCGCTGCTCACCGTCGCGGGTAGCGGCATACAAGCGGCTCCACAGGCCATCCCCGAGCGTCTTGGTGACGACCAGCCCCTGGCGCTCAAAACTCTCCACCACCCAGTGCGGTAACGCGGCGATCCCCATCCGGGCTGACACCATTTGAATCAATAACAGCGTGTTATCGACGTTTTTCAGCGCCGGGCTGACGCCTGCCGGTTGCAGGAAATGACGCCAGATATCCAGCCGTTGGCGCTGCACCGGGTAGATCATCAGCACTTCATCGCTCAGGTCTGCCGGTTCAATGTGCGGCTTATTGGCCAACGGGTGATCGGGGGCCAGGATCAGCCGGACTTCAAAGTCGAACATCGGCGAATAATGCAGCCCACTGCGCGGCAGGATGTCTGAGGTCAGCACCAGATCCAGTTCTCCTTGCTGCAAGGCCGGTTGCGGATCGAACGTCACGCCGGATTTGAAATCCATCACCACCTGCGGGAAATAGGAGCGGAAGTTGTCCAACGCCGGCGTCAGCCACTGAATACAGCTGTGGCATTCGATGGCGATGCGCAGCGTGGTTTGATGCGGTTCGTGGCAGGCCTGCAGCGCCTGTTGGATCTGCGGCAATACCTGTTCTGCCAGCTGTAGCAGGATCTCCCCCTGAGCGGTAAAGCGCAGCGGCTGGCTTTTACGAACAAACAGCTTAAAGCCCAGACGCTGTTCCAGATCGCTGAACTGATGCGAAAGGGCAGACTGTGTCTGATGAAGCTGTGCGGCAGCGGCGGCCAGGGAGCCGGTATTACGCAGAGCCTGTAGGGTCCGTAAGTGTTTCAGTTCGATCATGAGAGTCCTTCACAGTGACAGTGAAAATATTGCGCTTGTGGATCATACAGTACCTGCGGATTATGGATGTGTAAACATCTGGACGGCTAAATGGGAAATATGACGATGACAATTCTAAATCACACACTGGGTTTTCCACGCGTTGGTCTGCGTCGTGAACTGAAAAAAGCGCAGGAAAGTTACTGGGCAGGTAATTCAACACAGGAAGAGCTGTTGGCGGTTGGCCGCGAGCTGCGCGCTCGCCACTGGCAACAACAACAGCAGGCCGGGGTGGATTTGGTGCCGGTTGGCGATTTCGCCTGGTACGACCACGTGCTGACCACCAGCCTGCAGCTGGGCAACGTCCCGGCGCGTCACCAAAATAAAGATGGCTCGATCGATCTCGATACCCTGTTCCGTATTGGCCGTGGCCGCGCACCGACCGGTGAACCTGCGGCGGCGGCGGAAATGACCAAATGGTTTAACACCAACTATCACTACATGGTGCCTGAGTTTACTAAAGGCCAGCAGTTCAAACTGGGCTGGACCCAACTGCTGGATGAAGTTGACGAAGCGTTGGCGCTGGGCCACAAAATCAAGCCGGTGCTGTTGGGCCCGGTAACCTATCTGTGGCTGGGCAAGGTGAAGGGTGAGCAGTTCGATCGCCTGTCGCTGCTGAACGATATCCTGCCGGTCTACCAGCAAGTGCTGGCGGAGCTGGCCAAACGCGGCATCGAGTGGGTACAGATCGACGAACCTGCGCTGGTGCTGGAATTGCCTAAAGTGTGGTTGGAGGCCTTTAAACCGGCTTACGCCGCGCTGCAAGGCCAGGTCAAACTACTGCTGACCACCTATTTCGATAGCATTGGCCATAACCTCGACACCATCCGCGAACTGCCAGTGCAGGGCCTGCATGTGGATCTGGTCGCAGGCAAAGATGATGCCGCTGTCCTGAACAACGCATTGCCGAAAGAGTGGGTGCTGTCGCTGGGGGTGATCAATGGCCGTAACGTCTGGCGTGCCGATGTGAGCAGCTGGTTTGAACGCTTGCAACCGCTGGTAGGGAGCCGCCCACTGTGGATTGGCACCTCGTGCTCGCTGCTGCACAGCCCGATCGATCTGAGCGTGGAAAGCCGCCTGGACGAAGAAGTGAAAAGCTGGTTCGCCTTTGCGCTGCAAAAATGTGCCGAGCTGGCGTTGTTGAGCTCAGCTCTGAATGCGCCAGGGGCAGATAAACAAGCCAAACTGGATGCCTACAGCGCACCAATCCGCGCCCGTCGCCAATCCAGCCGTGTGCATAATGCGCAGGTTGAGCAACGCCTGGCGGCCATCACTGCCAAAGACAGCGAACGTCAGCGCCCTTATGAACAACGTGCCCAGGCTCAGCGCGATCGCTTCAACCTGCCTGCCTGGCCAACGACCACCATCGGATCCTTCCCGCAGACCACCGAAATTCGCGGCCTGCGCCTGGACTTCAAGCAGGGCCGCCTGGATGGGAGCAACTACCGCACCAGCATCGGCGAACATATCAAGCAGGCCATTGCTGAACAGGAACGCCTGGGGCTGGACGTGCTGGTGCACGGCGAAGCCGAGCGCAACGACATGGTGGAATACTTCGGCGAAAACCTGGACGGCTTCGTGTTTACCCAAAACGGTTGGGTACAGAGCTACGGCTCCCGCTGCGTGAAACCACCGGTGATTATTGGCGATATCAGCCGCCCGGAAGCCATCACCGTAGAGTGGGCCAAGTTTGCCCAGTCGCTGACCGACAAGCCGGTAAAAGGCATGTTGACCGGCCCGGTGACCATTCTTTGCTGGTCCTTCCCGCGTGAAGATGTGACCCGCGAAGTGATCGCCAAGCAGATTGCGTTGGCACTGCGTGACGAAGTGGAAGACTTGGAGAAGGCCGGTATCGGCATCATCCAGATCGACGAGCCTGCACTGCGCGAAGGCCTGCCGCTGCGCCAGTCCGATTGGGCTGCGTACCTCGACTGGGCGGTGGATGCCTTCAAACTGAACGCCGCCGTGGCGCAGGACGATACCCAGATCCACACCCACATGTGTTATTGCGAGTTCAACGACATCATGGATTCTATCGCGGCGCTGGATGCTGACGTGATCACCATCGAAACCTCACGTTCCGATATGGATCTGCTGGAAGCGTTCAAAGAGTTCGACTATCCAAATGAAATTGGGCCGGGCGTTTACGACATCCACTCGCCGAACGTGCCAAGCGTAGAATGGATTGAAGCGCTGCTGCGTAAAGCGGCACAGAATATCCCGGCAGAACGCCTGTGGGTGAACCCGGACTGCGGCCTGAAAACCCGTGGCTGGCCAGAAACCCGCCA
Source organism: Serratia sp. T13T92 (assembly GCF_047530105.1). NCBI lineage: Bacteria > Pseudomonadati > Pseudomonadota > Gammaproteobacteria > Enterobacterales > Yersiniaceae > Serratia > Serratia sp. T13T92. Next base: position 5,782 of record NZ_JBLJAK010000041.1, read on the forward strand.
ATCGTTGGCCAACATGGTGTTAGCGGCTCAGCGCCTGCGCGACCAGGTTGTCTGATCCAAACTCGTTTACCAAGGGCGCTTCGGCGCCCTTTTCTTGTTCTACTCCCGCGTTTTCCTCGCCGCTATTGGTTATTATCAAGTCTCGTTGTTCACTTGGTTTGAAGGATTATTCCCGATGAAACACCCGCTGGTGGCCGTGTTGGCTCCGCTGCTCGATGATGGGCAGGGGATCCGGCAGGTTTATTTTGCCGGTAACCAACATCCGGCACCGGAGCTGGCTTATCAGGTAGGTTTTCCACGCCTTGAACTGGTGGTAGACGGGGAACAGGAAATGGAGTGGGAAGGCAGCCAGGGAACGCGGCAACGACAAATTTTGCTGCCGGGGGATGTGCTGTTTGTTCCGGCGCAAGGCTGGAACAGCCCGCACTGGCAGCAACCGACGACCACGCTCAGCCTGTTGTTTGGCAAGCAGCAACTGGGCTATAGCCTGCTGGGTTGGGACGGGGAAAATACGCTGCCGCTGGGTAAGGATAACGTGGCGCGCCGTGGCCCGCGCGTGGGGTCATTCATGTTGCAGGCGCTTAACGAACTCTCCTGGCATCAGAGCGATCAGCCCACCGCACGTTTCCTGGTAAAGGGCTTGCTGAGCCATGCGCTCGATCTGTTTGGCACCTCGGTGAGAACCGCCTCGCGCAGCCAAGCGTTGTTTGATGCGGTGCGGGGCCACCTGGAGGAACATTATCGCGAGCCGCTCACCCGTGAGTCGGTGGCCCAGGCGTTTTATATCTCGCCCAATTACCTTTCTCATCTGTTCCAGAAGGCCGGTGGTGTTGGGTTTAACGAATATCTCAATCACGTGCGGCTGGAGCAGGCGAAGCACCTGCTCAAACGCTATGACATGAAGGTGAAAGAGGTGGCGCACGCCTGCGGATTTGTCGACAGCAACTATTTCTGCCGCCTGTTTCGCAAGAACACCGAGCGTTCCCCGTCGGAGTATCGCGGCCAATACCACAGTGAGCTGTGCCCCTCACCCCAACCCTCTCCCACAGGGAGAGGGAGCTGATGGCCCTTGCTCTTTTGCAAGTAAAGAGGCCATAGCAGCAAACGCGATCGTCCCTTCATCCAAGGTGAGTCACTAAAATTTCAGAGATACTCGATCGTCCCTTTCCATCCAAGGTGAGTCACTGCAATTTCAAGCACTCTCGATCGGTTCCCTCTCCTTGGGGAGAGGGTTAGGGTGAGGGGGGCTGGCACAGCAGTTAAACCACGCGGATATGCGTTTCCTGGGGTGATGCGGCGGCCTTGCGTACCGCACTGAGCGCCTTCTCCGGCGTACGCAGAAAGGTGTTGATGCCGATCTGCACGCAGCGGTGGTGCTCAAAACGCTCGCTTTCCGCCAGCAGGATGTCGCTGATCAACAGCACCACGTCGGCTTGCGCCAGATCGTCCGCCGTCAGCGAGTTTTCAATCCCCAGAGCACCCTGGGTTTCTACTTTGACCGGCCATTTCTCTTGCGCGCACAGTTTTTCCAGCCGCTCGGCAGCCATGTAGGTATGGGCGACCCCGCTGATACAGGCCGTTACCGCTACGAGTTTTATCGTCATACCTGCCTCTCTATCTTCTGTTCACCCGCCAATGATCACCCGGTAACCCGCCTGTTGCGCCATCGCCTGCAAGGGAGCGATTTGCTGCTCTGTTGGGGCTGCTACGCCGCGCATGGCATATTCGCGCCCCAGCAGGGTATATTTCGCCTCGCCATACTGATGAAAAGGCAATAGGTGGATCTCTTGTAGCCCAAAAGGTGCCAGGAATACCAGCACCTGTGCCATGTTCTCCGTGCTCAAAGTGTAGCCGGGTATTAACGGCAGACGCGGGATCAGGTTAACTCCGCGCTGCACCAGCGCAGTAAAGTTTGCCAGTACCCGTGGCAGGTTGATGTTCAACTGATGTTTGGCGGAATCGGCATCCATGATTTTCAGATCGAACAGGATCTGATCGCAGTGTTCTGCCAGGGCCAGCACTTGGGCCTGTGAGGCATCTCCGGCCGTTTCGACGGCGGTATTGATGCCCAACGCCCGCAAGCGCTGCAACAGCTGGGTGGCAAACTCGGCCTGCATCAGCACTTCGCCCCCGGAAAGCGTTACCCCGCCGCCGGAGGTGCGATAAAACACCTCATCTTTCAGGATTTGCTGAAGCAGCGCATCGAGCGTGATGTTTTGCCCGATCAATTCCATCGCCCCGCTTGGGCACTCCTGTGCATCGTTCAGGCAGGGTTGGCAGCGCAGGCATTTGGCCTCGCGGCGTACGCGGTGGATCTTACCGGACATCGACTCCGGGTTGGCACACCAAGGGCAGCTATGTGGGCAGCCTTTGAAAAACACCACGGTGCGGATGCCGTGGCCGTCGTTCAGCGAATAACGCTGAATATTGAAGATCCGGGCCTGCGGCTCTGCGGGTGTTGCCCGGGAAAACCCGGGCGTGATCAGGTTACAGTTGATGCGCTGTACGGCGGATGATGTCATCCTGGATCTCCTTCGACAGCTCCACGAAGAATGCGCTATAGCCGGCAACACGCACCACCAGCCCGGCGAAGTCCTGTGGCCTGGCCTGCGCTTCCTTCAGCGTTTCGGCATTCACCACGTTGAACTGCACGTGCTGTAGCTTGAGCTTGGTAAAGGCCCCGAGGAAATCAGCCAGCTTGTTCAGCCCCTGCTGACCTTCCAGCGTGCTTGGGGTGAACTTCACGTTTAGCAGCGTACCGTTGGAGAGCAGGTAGTTATCCAGCTTGCTCACCGATTTCAGCACTGCCGTCGGCCCCTGGCCATCCTGGCCGAGCATTGGTGATAGCCCGCCGTCCGCCAACTGTTCCCCCGCATAGCGCCCGTCTGGCGTAGCACCCACCACCGCACCCAATGGCACGTGGGCAGAAACGGTATAAGAGCCGGGGGTAAATTGGCCGCCACGCGGGTTACGGTACTGTTCCACCTCTTTGCAGTAAAATCGCAGCAGATCGGCGCTGATCAGGTCAACTTCGTCGATATCATTGCCGTATTTGTCAAAGCGGTTAATCAGCCGTGCGCGGATCTTTTCCCCTTCCGGCGTGGCGAAGTTGGCCTTCAGCGTGGCCAGCAGTTCATCAAAGCTCAGGCGCTGTTGATCGAACACCAGGCCTTTCAGGGCAAACAGCGAATCGCTCAGGTTGGCGATGCCGATGCCTTGTACCCCTGAGAAGTTGTAGCGTGCGCCGCCTTCGGTGATGTCTTTGCCGTGTTGCAGGCAGTCATCGATAAAGGAAGACAGCAGCGGCACCGGTGCCCAGTCGCGGTGGCCGATATCGCAGATGTTGCTGCCTTCGGCCATCAGCCGAACGTAATGGCGAATTTTTTCGCGAATTTGATCCAGCAATTGCGGATAGGTGAGGCTAGCGTTGCCTTCGTTATCCAGCAGCGTCAGCTCCATCACTTTCAGCAGGTTGAACATGGCAATGTCGTGCAGGCCGTAGGTACGCCCTGGGATCGACAGCTCAACACAGCCCACCACCGCATAATCGCGCGCATCTTCCAGTGAGACACCACGGTTCAGGAATGCTGGCACCACCACTTCATCGTTAAAGATTTGCGGAATACCGGTGCCGAGGCGGATGGTTTCGGCGGTTTTCAGCAGGAATGGCCGATCGATAAACTCATTGACCCGCACGCCCAGGTTCGGCTGTGGCAGGCGGATATTCTGGTACGCATCCAGGCACAGGAACGACAGCACGTTTACCGCGCTGCGGCCGGTTTCCGTCAAGCCGCCCAGCAAGATGGTGTAGCCGGTAGGGAAACCCGCGAAATAACGTGCGCTGGAGGTGGAGCGCAGTAGCACGATGTCGTTGCATTTCACCCACAGGCTTTCCAGCAACTCCTTCAGGAAGGCCGGATCCTGCCCCTGATTGAGGGAGGCTTGATAAAACGGCAGCATGTACTGATCGAAGCGGCCCAGCGACAGTGAGCTGGCGTTGGATTCATACTGCAAAATGATGTTCATATACCAGAACAGCTGGCACGCCTGGTAGAAATCCTGCGGCTTGTGGTGGGCGTTGTGGCTTGAGATCTCGGCGATGCGCAGCAGCTCGGCGCGGCGAGTCTCATCGCTGCATTGCTCCGCCATTTGGCGTGCCAGGCTGGTATAGCGCAGGATATGGCGCTGTGAGGCTTGTAACAGCAACAATGCTGCGGCGTAGAACGCGTTGTCTGGCTGCTGCTCGGCATGGCTTTGCAGTTCGGTTAGCAGATTATCCAGGCCGTTATTCAGCAGGCGCGGGTAATCGATGATGATATGCCCCTGGCCCTTGTCCGTCTGGTTGACGCTGAAAATCTGGGTCTGGGTGGCGGTTTTAACCTCCTCTGACATCTGGCCGTTGATGAAATCCTTCATCGAACGTTTTTCCCAGTAGGGGTAAAGCTGTTCGCGGTACACCTGTTTGTCCGCTTCGGAAATGGCAAAGCGATCCTGTGGACGAGTAGGGAAAGCATCCAGCTCTTTCAGCAACCAGTAAGGGTCCATCTCTGGCGACACGATCCCGGCACGCGGCTTCACCGTACGGTTACCGGCAATCAGCTCATCCTCCCGCAGGGTGATCGCTACGTGATCGAGAATATAGGCGGTTGCCTTGGCACGGCGGATGATGGTCGGTTCTCCCTCGGTCTGCCGGTGGCTGGCGGTATAGAGTAGTGCGCGTTCGAGTGAAATTTCGCGCGGGGCGGAGAACAAGGCGGCTTTTAGACGTTCGATCCGGGAGAGCATCACATTTTCCTTTTGTGCGGTAATGGGGGCGGGGAAACCCGGCACGGTGTGCCGGGCTGGCTGTGCGGTTAGGCCTTTTGCGCTAAGTGGGCGGCAATTTTCTCCATGATGGTATCGGCACGTTTTACCGCGTCGCTGATAGCCACGCGCACCACGGTTTTCCCTTTAAAACGTTCTTCAAACTTGATGCCGATATCCTTGGTCAGGATCACCACGTCGGCGGCGGCCACGTCTTCGGCCGTCAGTTCGTTTTCCAGGCCGATGGAGCCCTGGGTTTCCACCTTGCACTGCCAGCCTTGGGCTTTGGCGGAACGTTCGATGGCTTCGGCAGCCATGTAGGTATGGGCAACGCCAGATGGGCAAGCGGTTACAGCGATAATCATAGTCATGGAAAACTCCTCAAAATGGTATGCGTGTCTTGCAAGCTGCACTGTGATTAGTGGCAGCTTGCAGGCGTATTTATTCAGTTAATTTCGAAATCCAAGTCCAGATCGTCCTGGGCGACTTTAGTAGCCTGTTTCTTGGCGGCAAAGCTTTTCAGCAGGTTAACCAGCAGGGCGGTGACCACCATGCCCACCAGCAGCGCGGCTACGTAGCCCAGCTTGCCTTCAACTACTGGCAGCACAATCAGACCACCCCAACCGGCGTAGCACTGTGCACCCACCAACGCAGCGGTCACGGCGGCGCAGGCAGAACCAATCATGATGGAAGGGATCACGCGCAGCGGATCGGCAGCGGCGAACGGGATAGCCCCTTCGGTAACGCCGACGCAGCCCATCAGCAGTGCAGCTTTACCCGCTTCGCGCTCTTCTGGGGTGTAGTATTTGCGGCCAATCAGCGTGGCGAATCCCAGGCCGAGCGGCGGGGTGGCGATGGCAACGGCCGCGATGGCGACCACCGAGTACACGCCCTGAGCGACGCAGATCAGCATAAAGGCGTAGGCCACCTTGTTAACCGGGCCGCCCATGTCAAACGCCAACATCAGGCCCATGATGATGGCCAGCACTACGATGCTGCCCTGCTGCATACCTTGCAGCCAGTGGGTCAGGCCGTTGGTCAGCGCACCAACCGGTTCACCCAGGCCCCACATCATGATGCCTGCGGTAAGCAGGGTGCCGATGATTGGGATCACGAAGATCGGCATCACCGAGCGCAGGATCTTCGGTACCGGGATCTTCTTGAGATAGAACACAATAATGCCGCCCAGCAGGCCAGCGATGATCGCCCCGAAGAAACCAGCCCCGAAGGATGCGCCCACCCAGGCACCAATCAATCGCAGAAGGAGCCAGCGCGGAGCGATCCGAGATGGAGTAGCCGATATAGGCCGCCAGGAAAGGCACCATCAACGTCAATCCGGCCACGCCGATATCGAACAGTTTTTTCAGGTTCGGATCGGTCGCCGCGTCGGGTACCGCCCCTTTGCCATACAGCATCACGGAGATGGCCAGCAAAATGCCGCCGGCGACCACAAACGGGATCATATGGGAGACGCCGGTCATCAAGTGCTGGCGTGTGTTTCTTAGAATATTGAGTAGCTCTTTCATCGTTCACTCCCTGGCCGCAACCAGCGTGCTTCTGAGATAAAACCACCGGGGAATGACCCCTGATGGATAAAGGTTGTTGGCTATCACAATAGGCATCTGGCGGTACTATCAACAGTGGATAAAATTGCCATTTACTGGATTTTTGTATTGTCAGGAGAAAAGTGCGATCTAACTCAAAGTGTGCGACAGAATAAACCGGGCTTGTGGAAACGGGCTTTGTGAGCGGCATCGCATTTATGCCGTCAGGATACATTTGTCCAGTGTTTGACATTTTTATCCGATAGCCCTGGGCCGCGCTGCGCTTTTATCCTTGTGGCAAACCGGTGTTGTTCACCGCTGCTTGTGGTATGAGGAAAGAGTGATGGCGAAAATAGTGACGTTTACCTGCGTGCTGCCCAACGGGGTGCATGCCCGCCCAGCCAGCCATATCGAAACTCTGTGCAACGGTTTCCGTTCCCGCTTTGAATGGCACAACTCGCGTAGCGGCCTGCGTGGCGACGGCAAAAGCGTGTTGTCACTGATTGGTACCGATACTTTGCTGGGTGATGAATGCCGCATCACCATCGAAGGGGAAGATGAGCAGGCGGCGTTTGAGCGCCTGAGCCAGTTTATCCAACATGAATTCCCGCATTGCGACGAAGCGCTGCCACAGGTGAATGACCAGGCAGAGCAGGAACCTATCCCGCAGTCTCTGGCAAACCTGAACCCAACGCTGGTACGCGCTCGCTCCGTCAACCAAGGCACCGCCAATGGCAAACTGGTGCATCTGGCGCGGGTGGATTTAAACGCCCTGACGTTGCCGTCTACGCAGTCTGTTGAACAGGAGCAGCAGCAGTTGGCCGAAGGGTTGACGCGCTTTGGCAAGGCGCTGGATCTGCAACTGATGGGCGGTAACGGCACCACCACGGCGGTGCTGGAAGCCCATCGCTCATTGCTACGTGATGGTGCATTCCGCCAACACCTGCTAGATGGCGTGCTGGCAGGGGAAAGCTGTGCCGCCGCCATTGTGGCCACCGCAGCCCACTTCAGCCAGCAGCTGGCACAGTCTGCCAGTGCCTATCTGCGCGAGCGCGAACTGGATATTCGTGACGTCAGCTTCCAGCTATTACAGCAAATTTATGGCGAGCAGTGCTTCCCGGCGCAGCAGGCGCTAAGTGTAGACAGCATTTGCATCACCGATGAGCTGACCCCGAGCCAATTCCTGGAGCTGGACAAGCGTTATTTGAAAGGCCTGCTGCTGGGCAGCGGCGGTAGTACCTCGCATACGGTGATCCTGGCGCGCTCCTTTAACATTCCCACCCTGGTTGGCGTCGATGCCGCCTCAATGTTGCCGTATTTGAATCAATCGGTGCAGATCGACGGCGATCTTGGGCTGGTGGCCTGCGATCTCAGCGAGCCGGTTCGTCGTTACTATCAGCAGGAGCAGTGGCTGAGCGAGCAGATCCGCAGCCAGCAAAGCGCCTATCTCGATCAACCGGGGCGTACGGCTGACGGCGTGCGGATGGAAGTTGCCGCCAATATCGCCCACGCGGTAGAAGCAGAGGCGGCTTTCAGCAACGGTGCAGAGGCAGTGGGTTTGTTCCGTACCGAAATGCTGTATATGGATCGCATGACAGCACCTTCCGAAGATGAGCTTTACAACATTTACTGCCAGGCGGTGGAAGCCGCAGCAGGCAAGACGATCATCGTGCGTACCATGGATATCGGCGGTGACAAGCCGGTGGATTATCTAAATATCCCGGCCGAAAACAACCCGTTCCTCGGTTACCGGGCGGTGCGTATCTATCAGGAGTTTCTGCCGCTATTTCGTACCCAGTTGCGCTCGATCCTGCGCGCTTCGGCACACGGTCCGCTGAAGATCATGATCCCGATGATCTCCTCGATGGAAGAGATCCTGTGGGTGAAAGATCAACTGGCCGAAGTGAAGCAATCGCTGCGTGCCGGGCAGATCCCGTTCGACGAAAAAATCCCGCTCGGCATCATGCTCGAAGTGCCTTCGGTGCTGTTTATCATCGACCAGTGCTGTGAGGAGATCGACTTCTTTAGTATCGGCAGCAACGATCTGACGCAGTACCTGCTGGCGGTGGATCGTGATAATGCCAAGGTCATCAAACACTACAACAGCCTGAACCCGGCGTTCCTGCGTGGGTTGGATCATGCAGTGCGGGAAGTGCACCGCCACGGTAAATGGATCGGCCTGTGTGGAGAGCTGGGGGCGAAAGGTTCGGTGCTGCCGTTGCTGGTAGGGATGGGGCTGGATGAAATCAGCATGAGCGCGCCTTCCATTGCCGCCACCAAAACCCGCCTGGCCAAGTTGGATAGCCGCGAATGCCGTTTACTGCTCAACCGGGCCATGGCCTGCCGTACGTCGCTGGAAGTGGAGCACCTGTTGGCCCAGTTCCGCATGGAGCAAAGTGATGCGCCGCTGATCACGCCGGAATGCATTGCCCTGGGGGCCGATTGGCGCAGCAAAGAAGAGGTTATCAAAGGGATGGCGGATAACCTGCTGCTGGCCGGGCGTTGCCGTTACCCACGTAATCTTGCCGCCGATTTGTGGGCGCGTGAGGCGGTATTCTCCACCGGGCTGGGCTTCGGTTTTGCCATTCCGCATACCAAATCTGAACATATTGAACAGTCCACCATCAGCGTGGCCAAGCTGGCGCAGCCGGTCGTCTGGGGCGATGAAGAGGCGCAGTTCGTGATTATGCTGACACTTAATAAACATGCCGCCGGGGACCAGCATATGCGTATTTTCTCCAAGCTGGCGCGGCGCATCATGCATGAAGGTTTCCGTGACGCACTGGTGAACGCAGTGTCTGCCCAACAGGTAGAAGCGTTGCTGAAACAAGAGCTTGAACTGTAATCCATTTTTGGGCGCTGCGGCGCCCTTCATTTTTAGCCTTGAGGAGCAATTATGGAACTCTATCTGGATACTGCCGACATCAATGCGGTGAAACGTCTGGCACGTGTGTTGCCGTTGCAAGGGGTAACAACTAACCCGAGCATTGTGGCGGCATCACGCACGTCGCTATGGGAAGTGCTGCCCGCTTTGCGCGATATCATCGGTGGCGAAGGAAAATTGTTTGCCCAGGTGATGGCGACCACGGCCGAGCAGATGGTTGAAGAGGCGGTCATGCTTCACCAGCGCGTTCCTGGCGTGGTGGTGAAAGTACCGGTGACGAGTGAAGGGCTGGCCGCGATCAAAATCCTGCAAGGCTTGGCTGTTCCAACGCTGGGGACGGCAGTGTATGGGGCAGCACAGGGGCTGCTTTCTGCCTTGGCAGGGGCGAAGTATGTGGCACCTTACGTCAACCGCGTGGATGCCCAGGGTGGCAATGGCATTACTACCGTACAGGAGTTACAGCACTTGTTAGAACTGCACGCTCCGCAGGCCAAGGTACTGGCTGCCAGCTTCAAGACTCCGCGTCAGGCGCTGGAGTGCTTGTTGGCAGGTTGTGAAGCTATTACCTTACCGGTTGATGTCGCAGAGCAGTTTATCAGCGCCCCGGCGGTGCAGGCGGCGGTAGAAAAGTTCGAGCACGATTGGCACGGTGCGTTTGGCACTTTGTCACTGAGCTAAGATAAGACGCCCCTCACCCTAACCCTCTCCCACAGGGAGAGGGGACCGAAAGTGCCTCTATTTGATTAGGGTATTCGTCCTCGACATCAATCCTGCCACAGATTAACTCTTGTACCTGAACGCAGCACCGAACTGGCTCCCTCTCCCTACACAAAAGCCCATGATATCCTCAGGTTGTACATTGGGAGAGGGTTGGGGTGAGGGGAGATTGGTGACAAGCATCAGGGGCACTTGCTGCCCCTGAAACTGCTGATATTCCTCACCCAACTTGGCATGTAGGGGCGCTGCATGCTGCGCCCATCTATTTCACACCATGCTGGCTGAACCAGGCCAACATGCGCTGCCAACCGTCGGCGGAAGCCTCCGCGTTATAGCTTGGCCGGTAATCAGCGTGGAAAGCGTGGCCCGCTTCTGGATACACCACGATTTCCGCATCGGCATTGGCCGCACGGATCGCCTTGCGCATGGTTTCCACCGTTTCCTGCGGAATGCTGCCATCCTGGCCACCGTATAGCCCAAGCACCGGCGCCGAAAGATCGGTGGCGATATCAACCGGATGCTTCGGCGAATTCAAGGTTTTCTCCCCCACTAGCTTGCCGTACCAGGCCACTGCGGCTTTCAGCTGCGGATTATGCGCCGCATATAACCAGGTGATGCGGCCGCCCCAGCAGAAACCGGTGATCGCCAACCTGCTGGCGTCGCCGCCGTGGCGCGTTGCCCAGTGCGCAGCGTGATCCAGATCCGCCAATACTTGGCTGTCTGGTACCTTGCTGACCAACTTTTGCATCAGCTCGCTGATTTCGCTGTACTCTCTGGCATCGCCCTGGCGGAAATAGAGTTCTGGAGCGATGGCCAGATAACCCTGCTTCGCCAGGCGGCGGCACAGATCCTGAATATGTTCATGCACGCCAAAGATTTCCTGCACCACCAGCACAATTGGGAACGGCCCTTGGTGATGGGCCGGTTTGGCGATATAGGCTGGCAGATCGTCCCCCTGCGAAGGGATGGTGGTTTCCCCCACATGAATATCCTGATCGTCGGTCAGAATGGTTGAGGTGGCCAACGGTGCGACGGCCGGGGTAAATCCCCCTTTGGCCTGTTTTAACGTCATTTGTTGTTCTGTTTTCATTGATTGCAGGCTCCATGCGTTAGAGAAAAAGCGCGGCAGTTAACTATAGGCAGATTAGCGCTTATTAGCACCGCATGGCGAATTTTCGCGCAGGATAGCAATGGCTGCTCAGGTAGCAAATTGGTATAAACTGAGTGGAGATTAAGCGTGCTAGGGTTTTTTATGTGATTTAAATCACAAAAATAATGTAGATGAATTTCTGTTTCTTTATTCAAAGTGATGATCATCACGAAATTTAATGACGATTGTCAGTAGAATCTCTGTTTGTTCCTCCCAAAAACCGTATCCATGAGGAGTCTCCCATGTCTCAGTCTGACGTTTTCCACCTCGGTCTCACTAAAAACGATCTGCAAGGCGCTACATTGGCCATCGTCCCTGGCGATCCGCAGCGTGTTGAGAAAATTGCCAAGCTGATGGAAAACCCGGTTCACCTGGCTTCCCATCGCGAATTTACCTCTTGGCGTGCAGAGCTGGATGGCAAGGCAGTGATCGTGTGCTCAACCGGTATCGGTGGCCCGTCTACCTCTATTGCCGTTGAAGAGTTGGCTCAGCTGGGCATCCGTACCTTCCTGCGTATCGGCACGACCGGTGCCATTCAGGCCAATATCAACGTGGGCGACGTGCTGGTGACAACTGCAGCTGTGCGCCTCGACGGTGCCAGCTTGCACTTTGCCCCAATGGAATTCCCGGCAGTGGCGGACTTTGCCTGTACCACTGCGCTGGTTGAAGCCGCCAAGGCCTGCGGTGCTACCACGCATATCGGCGTAACCGCCTCTTCCGATACCTTCTACCCAGGCCAGGAGCGTTACGACACCTATTCCGGCCGTGTAGTCAGCCGCTTTAAGGGCTCGATGGAAGAGTGGCAGTCAATGGGCGTGATGAACTATGAAATGGAATCCGCCACCCTGCTGACCATGTGCGCCAGCCAGGGCCTGCGTGCGGGAATGGTTGCCGGTGTGATCGTTAACCGCACCCAGCAAGAGATCCCGAATGCGGAAACCATGAAGAAGACCGAAAGCCAGGCGGTGCAAATCGTCGTCGAGGCAGCTCGCCGTCTGCTGTAATCCAAATCCTCGTTAAAAGCGGGCCGTTTGACGGCCCGTTTCCCCTTCTGTTACGGTTATCCCCCTCTGCGTCATGCTGCTGGCCTTCTGTTGTTGGTGTTTACCGATTGCTGGCTGATGTGGCGGCATATCCCGAGACAATCAATGTAAGGACGTCTTATGACCGCTCAGATCCTGCTCCATCCTTCACTTGCGCCGTTAGACGGTGGCATCAACTTCCGCGATTTAGGCGGCAACAGCGTGGCCGATGGCCGCCGTATTAAACGCGGGCTGCTGTTTCGTTCCGGCGCTCTGGATCGTTTGAGTGAAAGCGACTGTAGCTACCTGGCTCAGATGCCAATGCGTTCGGTGCTGGATTACCGCGACTTCGACGAAGTGCAGGCCAAACCTGACGTGCTATGGTCGGGAGCTGACTATTACCACGTGCCGGCCAATCCGCTCAGCAGCGAAGTGAATGCCAACCTTGAAAAACTCACCGACGAAACGCTGGCCAAGTTTGATGCCCGGGTCTTTATGCTGGAGCTGTACCGCCGCCTGCCGTTCAATAACGCCGCCTATCGCCAACTGGCGCAACTGCTGGCTCAGCCTGAAGGCGGTGCGATTGTGCAGCACTGTGCGGTAGGCAAAGACCGTACCGGCGTTGGTTCGGCAATGGTGCTGCTGGCGCTGGGCGCGGATGAGGCTACGGTAATGGAAGACTATCTGCTGACGGAAACTACGTTGGCGAGCTATCGTGAACACATGCTGGAGCAGATCTCCAGCCGCCTGAACGACGCCTCGGTGGCGCAGTTTGCCTATGTGCTCAGCGCACGTGAAGAGTTCCTGGCGACTGCGTTGGGTTGCATTCATGAGCAATATGGCTCCACCAACCGTTGGTTGGAGGCCGAATATGGGCTGGGGCAAAGCCAGCTCGAGACGTTGCAGGCGCTCTATCTGGAATAACGGCGCCATGTTTAACCGGAGTTTAGCCAGTGAGGTAGGGTACTGCGTATCCTTGAGGCCGGATCCGTTCTCAAAAGGAGCAGGCTATGAACCTCAATGACGTGATTAACTGGGTTAGCGAAACAGTGCGCCAGCATGAAGCCTGGGCGATCCCGATCGTCTTCTTCCTGGCGTTTGGCGAGTCGCTGGCCTTCCTCTCGTTGTTGTTGCCTGCCACGGTTATTCTGCTGGGGCTGGGGGCGTTGATTGGCGAGAGCGGCATTGCCTTCTGGCCGATTTGGGCTGCCGCCGCTGCTGGTGCCTTCTTTGGTGACTGGCTCTCCTATTGGGTCGGTTATCACTATCAGGGGCGTGTCGCTCATATGTGGCCGCTGTCACGCAATCCACAGCTGTTGGTGCGTGGTCATGCGTTTTTTGAGCGCTGGGGCGTGCTGGGTATCTTCTTTGGGCGCTTCTTCGGACCGTTGCGCGCCGTGGTGCCGCTGGTGGGGGGCATCTGCGCCATGCCACAAACCGCATTCCAGATTGCCAATGTGGCCTCGGCAATGGTCTGGGCCTTCGGCATCCTGGCACCAGGCGCCTTTGGTATCAAATGGTTTACCCAGTGGATGGCATGAACCGGCGCCTTGCCAATAACCTCGTATTTTAATTATTCAGCGTCACAGTGAGAATTCGATCACGAATTTATCCTTATCTGGCGCTTTTTAATTCCCTTATTTTTTTAACAGTGTTACTTTCCCAATAAGTGGATTGTTACTGTGAATAAACAGGCAAAACCCAAACCCGTTGACGAACCAATGTCATGGGTTTGGGTTTTTTTTCGCCCTTATTTTGGCAAATGATCTGCCGATGATTAAAAAAATTAACCTATAGACGTTATTTTGTTCACTAAGGAAAAATTAATGAAAATTAAAACCTGGTTACTGGCCTCCGTACTTGCCGTTTCCTCTGCTGCGGCCTTCAACGTAACTGCCGCGCAAAGCGACAGCGTCGATATCTATTTTGCTCGCCACGGTAAAACTCTGCTCAATACCTACGATCGCGTGCAGGGCTGGGCTGACTCACCGCTGACACCGGCCGGGATCGAAACCGCGCGCTATCTGGGTGCCGGATTGAAGGGGATCCCTTTCGATAGCTTCTACACCAGCGACGCTGGCCGCCAGCGTGAAACGATGCAGGTGATCCTCAAGGAAATGGGTAAGTCAGACGCCAAGGTCACGGAACTGACCGACCTGCGCGAAATGTTCTTCGGCGGTTTTGAAGGGCGAGCTAACGCAGAAATGGCCGACGCTGCTGCCAAGAAGCTGGGCCTGGCCTCTGGTGGCGAGATGTTCAAGCAAATGGGCGAAGGCAAGATCAGCCTGATCCCGATGGTGGATGCCATCACGCAAAGCGATGATAAGCAAGAGGCGGAAAGCGCGCTGCAGGTCAAAACCCGTATGCAACAAGCCTTGCATACCATGGTGCAGAATGCCGTAAAGAATGGGGATAAAAACATCCTGGCGGTCTCTTCCGGGCTATCGATGCAGATGATGATTTCTGATATGACCGATAACCCGAACAAAAATAAGCCACTGACTAATGCGGCAGTCGTCAAGATGACTTATAAAGACGGAAAATATACCGTAACCGATATTGGCGATATGACTTATGTCGCTAAAGGGAAAGCATTACTAAATAAAGCACCTTGATTATTACCCAATAAAAATAACACACCCTTTTGGCTCGGGGATATTATCTGAGGCGATAGCATATCGCCTCGGCAGGGATTTTCTATACCTTTTTCGGGGATAACAATAATGAAACGTTCTGCTTTAAGCTGTCTGGTCGCTATTTCGCTATTCTCCACCGTGGCCCAGGCCAGCGTTGATGACGTCCTGAATTCGCCCTTTTTCAGCGACAGCCATGTTGAGCTGTCGCTGAAAAACTACTGGAAGTACCTCAAGGAAGATGCCGCCAACCCAAAAGAGGTGCATAACGCCTGGGGGCAAGGACTGGCACTGGGCTATCAGTCCGGCTATCTGGCGGACTTTATCGGCGTTAATCTCGATTACTATAGCGCGGTAAAGCTGGGCGCCAGTGACTACTTCAATACTCGTGGGGTGCTATATAACAACGGTCCCGGCAACAGCAAAGAGAATGCTGCTGGCTACAGCAAGGTGGGCCAACGCTATATCAAGCTGAAAGGCGACGTGGGCGGCGCGGCGCTGAATGCGCAGGCGGGCTGGCAGGTATTGCGTAACTACGGCGTGATTTCCACCTCCACTCGCCTGTCGCCTACGACTTACCTGGGTTGGTCCGGTGGCGTGTCCGGTGCCGGGCTCTCTTTGCGCGGCGCGTATGTTGAACGTTCTATGGATCGTAACTCCCCAGACAGCCTGCGTTTGCAGACCAACGATGGCCGCTATATCAACCATCTTGCCAGCGCTGAGCTGGGCTATGAGAATAAGCAATTCAATGGGCAACTGGCCTACGGGGAATCTCAGGACTATTTACGCCGCCAGATCTTGCGGGTGGGGTACAAAGCCAATGAGAAACTCAGCCTCGGCAGCCAGATTTACACCACTCAGGCGCTGGACGAGTACAAACAGATGGCGCTGAGCAAGCGCAACTTCGATCATAACGCCAACCATTTTGCGCTGGATGCCAAATGGCAGGAGCCGCTGTGGAGCGTCAAGGTCGGCATCGCCCATACGCGAGCACCGAAGGGGGACGGTCAGCTTGGCTTCTATCCCCGACATATGTCCAAAAACTCACGCGGTACCTTTACCTCCATGGCTTATGCCGGTGAAGACTACATGCGCGATGGCGAAACCATGCTGGCCACCATGGCCGAATACCGCATCACGCCTGAGTTTACCGCCGGGCTGGCGGGCAACGTGGGCCAGTTCAGCTATCAAGGTGCCGCGGTGCGTACCGGTGAGATCAACGTCTTTGGCCGCTGGGCTCCCTCCCATCCCAAGCTGAAAAACCTGACGGTATTCGCCATGGCCGGGCCGGGCTGGTCTTATAAGAACAGCAATAAAACGCCGATACTGGTGGATGGGCATTCCCAGCTCTCCCACTCACTGTCCGGTGAGTTTATCGCCGAATATCGCTTCAAACTGTTTTAACCCGCCTTATCTGCACGGTAATGCCTTGGTTACCGTGCTCACTTCCACATAAAAACAGACTGGACATCCATACAGGCTCCCTTTAACGTGACAGGCAATGGGCGCAATACGCGCCGCAAGCGCATGCATGTATGACAGGAGGCAGGGTGGATACCAGTCTGATTTATGGTATTGGTGGTGTGGCGATAGGTTTACTACTGGGGTGGCTGATCGCCAGCCTGCGTGCGCAGCAGCACGGTGCGCAACATGAAACCGACCTGCGTCTGCTGGAACAGTCTTTACAGCAGGCACAGCTTGAAACGGCCTCCCGCCAAGAGACGCTGCAAAGCCACGAACAACTGCTACGGCAAAACGATCTGGAACTGCGCACCCTGCACAGCCAACTGGCCGCCGGGCAAGAGAGACTGCAACAGCTTAACCATTGGCGCAATGAATGTGAATTGCTGAACCAGGAGCTACGGGCACAGCGTGAAGTCAACAGCGCTCAGGAAGCCGAACTGCGTGAGGTGACGATCCGCCTGGAAGAGACCCGGATGGCCGCAGAAGAGAAACAGCGGCTGTTGATCAGCAGTGAACAACGTTTGACCACCCAGTTTGAGAACCTGGCCAACCGCATTTTCGAAAACAGCGGCCGCAAGGTGGATGAGCAAAATAAGCAAAGCCTGGATCGCCTGTTGCTGCCGTTACGCGAGCAGTTGGACGGTTTCCGCCGCCAGGTGCAGGATAGCTTTGGCCAGGAAGCACGCGAACGCCATACATTGACGCACGAAATCCGTAATCTGCAACAGTTGAATGCGCAAATGGCTCGCGAGGCGCTCAACCTGACCAAAGCGCTAAAAGGTGATAACAAAACGCAGGGTAACTGGGGTGAAGTGGTGCTGAGCCGCGTGTTGGAAGCCTCTGGTCTGCGCGAAGGACATGAGTATGAGACGCAGGTCAATGTGCGGCTGGATAGCCAAAGCCGTATGCAGCCAGACGTGATCGTACGTTTGCCACAGGGTAAAGACGTGGTGATCGACGCCAAAATGTCGCTGGTGGCCTATGAGCGTTATTTCAACAGTGAAGATGACTTCGAACGGGAAGCGGCGTTGACCGAACATATCACTTCGCTGCGCGGGCACATTCGCGTGTTGGGCCGAAAGGATTATCAACAGCTGCCTGGCCTGCGTTCGCTGGATTATGTGCTGATGTTTATCCCGGTGGAACCGGCCTTCCTGTTGGCCATCGATCGTGAGCCGGAGCTGATTAGCGAGGCATTGCAACATAACATCATGCTGGTCAGCCCAACCACCTTGCTGGTGGCACTGCGAACCATTACCAACCTGTGGCGCTATGAGCACCAGAGCCAGAACGCCCAGCGGATCGCCGATCGCGCCGCCCGGCTGTATGACAAGATGCGCCTGTTCGTAGACGATATGTCGGCCCTGGGGCAGAGCCTGGATAGGGCGCAGGGCAGTTATCACCAGGCGATGAATAAACTGAGCGAAGGCCGTGGTAATCTTATCGGCCGCATTGAGGGCTTCCGCGCGCTTGGGGTTGAAATTAAACGTCCCATCAACCCGCTTTTGGCGCAGCAGGCATCGGAACAACAGGATGATGAGCTGCTCTCCGAGCCTGACGAGGATATCGCCTCGCTACCGGGGGAAGAGAACGACGATAGCAACGAAGAACCACATCGCGCATCGCACGGATGATGCCGTTGCAAGGTGGGGTATTACGCGGCTTTCTGGTACACTCCACGACACTAAATTGACTGAATGGCAGGCAGGACAATGGCAGATCAAGCGCAGGAAACCACCGATTTTGGCTTTCGTACCGTAGCAAGAGACGAGAAGCAGGCCATGGTGGCTAACGTTTTTCACTCGGTAGCGGCAAAATATGACGTGATGAACGACCTGATGTCGTTTGGTATCCATCGTATCTGGAAGCGTTTTACCATCGATTGCAGCGGCGTGCGCCGCGGCCAGCGTGTGCTGGATCTGGCCGGTGGTACTGGCGATCTGGCTGCCAAGTTCTCCCGCATGGTGGGTGAGCAGGGGCAGGTGGTGCTGGCGGATATCAACGATTCCATGCTCAAGATGGGGCGCGAAAAGCTGCGTGACCACGGCATTGTTGGCAATATCAGCTACGTGCAGGCCAACGCCGAAGCGCTGCCGTTCCCAGATAATTATTTTGACTGCATCACCATCTCCTTTGGCCTGCGCAACGTCACCGATAAAGACAAAGCGCTGCGCTCGATGTTCCGCGTGCTGAAACCGGGTGGCCGCCTGCTGGTGCTGGAATTTTCCAAGCCGCTGCTGGAGCCGCTGAGCAAGGCTTACGACGCCTATTCCTTCCACGTGCTGCCAAAAATTGGTGAGCTGGTGGTGAAAGATCCGGACAGCTACCGCTATCTGGCAGAATCGATCCGCATGCACCCCGATCAGGAGACCCTGAAGGGTATGATGGCTGCGGCCGGTTTCGAGAACGTCAACTACTTCAACCTGACCGGCGGCATCGTGGCGCTGCACCGGGGCTTCAAGTTCTGATATGGAAATGCCGATGCTGCTAACCCCGTTACTGACCGGCGTGCTGGAAACCTCGCTCAATAGCCTGCTGTTTCGCGATCGCAGCATGAAAGCCGCCCGCCAACGGCTGGCCGGTAAAGTGTTACGTATCGAGCTACAGGAGCTCTCTTCGCCGTTGGTTCTGCTGTTCAGCGAACAGCGCGTGGATGTGCTCGGCCAATCAGAAGATAGTGCCGACTGTACGGTGCAAACCCGCGTACCGGTGCTGCTGAAATTGCGCGATCGTCAGCAACTTTCCCCGCTGATGCGTAGCGGCGAGCTGATTGTCGAAGGCGATATTCAGGTGGTGCAACAGCTGGTCGGTTTGCTCGATCTGGCAGAGTGGGATCCGGCGGAATGGCTGGCACCTTATGTGGGCGACATCGCCGCGCAAGGGGTTAGTCAGATCGTAGGTAAAGGTTTAGGCCTGCTGAAATCCGGTTTGCAGAGCCAGCAACGCTACGTGGCCGAAACGCTGACCGAAGAGTGGCGTATGGCTCCCGGCCCGCTTGAAGTGGTGTGGTTTAACGAAGAGGTTGATGCCACCGTTCGCAGTGTGGACGCACTGATTGCTCGTCTGGACAAGTTGGAGGGTAAGCGATGACCCCTGGCGAAATTTGCCGCCTGTATTTGATCGTGCGCGTTTTCCTGAGCTATGGACTGGATGAACTGATCCCCAAGATGCGCTTGACGCTGCCGCTGCGCATTGGCCGTCGCCTGCTGTTCTGGATGCCGAACCGCCATAAAAACCAGCCGTTGGGCGAACGCCTGCGCCTGGCGCTGCAAGAGCTGGGTCCGGTGTGGATCAAGTTCGGCCAGATGATGTCGACCCGCCGCGATCTGTTCCCACCCCATATTGCCGACCAACTGACGCTGTTGCAGGACAGAGTGGCTCCGTTCGATGGTGCGCTGGCACGTAAGCATATCGAGTTGGCGATGGGCGGCCCGCTGGAAACCTGGTTCGATGACTTTGACCAGCAGGCGCTGGCGTCGGCTTCGATTGCCCAGGTGCATACCGCCCGGTTGAAAACGACCGGCCAAGAGGTGGTGCTGAAGGTGATCCGCCCAGACATTGGGCCGATTATCAAAGCCGATGTGCGCCTGATGTATCGCCTGGCAGGCTGGGTACCCAAGCTGATGCCGGACGGTCGCCGTCTGCGCCCGCGCGAAGTGGTGCGTGAATATGAGAAAACCCTGCTCGATGAGCTGAACCTGCTGCGTGAAGCGGCCAACGCCATCCAACTGCGCCGTAACTTTGACGGTAGCCCGATGCTCTACGTGCCAGAGGTTTACTCCGATTACTGCCGTGAGAGCGTGTTGGTGATGGAGCGGATTTACGGCATCCCGGTGTCGGATATTGCGGCTCTGGAACAGCAGAACACCAATATGAAACTGCTGGCCGAGCGTGGCGTCCAGGTGTTCTTTACCCAGGTGTTCCGTGACAGCTTCTTCCATGCCGACATGCACCCAGGCAACATTTTCGTTAGCTATGAGCACCCGGAAGATCCGTGTTATATCGGCATCGACTGCGGTATCGTGGGTTCCCTGAACAAAGACGACAAGCGCTATCTGGCGGAAAACTTTATCGCCTTCTTCAACCGCGACTACCGTAAGGTGGCGGAGCTGCACGTTGATTCTGGCTGGGTACCGCGTGATACCAACGTGGAAGATTTCGAGTTTGCCATCCGTACCGTCTGTGAGCCGATTTTTGAAAAACCGCTGGCGGAAATTTCGTTCGGCAACGTGCTGTTGAACCTGTTCAACACCGCACGCCGCTTCAATATGGAAGTGCAGCCGCAGCTGGTATTACTGCAAAAGACGCTGCTGTACGTTGAGGGCCTTGGCCGTCAGCTCTATCCGCAGCTGGATCTGTGGACCACGGCGAAGCCGTTCCTTGAAAGCTGGCTGCGGGATCAGGTAGGCATTCCGGCGGTGATCCGCGCGCTGAAAGAAAAAGCGCCGTTTTGGGCCGAGAAACTGCCGGAGCTACCTGAATTGTTTTATGACAGTCTGCAACAGCATAAACTGTTGCAACAAAGCGTCGATAAATTGACCGGTCAGATGCAGGCGCAACGCGTTCGGCAAGGTCAATCACGGTATTTGTTCGGGGTTGGCGCTACACTGTTAGTCAGTGGTACGATTTTACTGCTGGGAGGCGTAGAGGTGTTCCCTGCCTGGATGATGGCCGCAGGCGTAGTGGCCTGGGTCGTCGGTTGGAAACGCACCGTCTGAATAAATTAACCATCAGGTTAAGCGTTGTCGCTGCAGCCCTGCAAAAACGGGGCATATCCAACACAAAGATGAAGGGTATATAATGCGGCAACTTGAAAGACAACGGGTATAGACCCTTTTTTAAACCAGAGGTAAGTACAATGGGCGGTATTAGTATTTGGCAATTGTTGATCATCGCGGTGATCGTGGTGCTGCTGTTTGGTACCAACAAACTGCGTACGCTGGGTTCCGATCTCGGTGCATCAATCAAGGGCTTCAAAAAAGCGATTGGCGACGACAACAGCGCGGCGCCAACCAATACGACTGAAAAAACCAACCACGATGCAGACTTTGCGGCCAAGCCTATCACCGATAAGCAGCCGGAAGTGAAAGCTGCGGAAGAGTCGAAGAACAAAGAGCAGGTATAAACCGTGTTTGACATTGGGTTTGGTGAACTGCTGCTGGTACTGGTGATTGGCCTGGTGGTACTTGGGCCAGAACGGTTACCAGTGGCGGTCAGAACCGTTGCGGGCTGGATCCGAGCGCTGCGCTCTCTGGCGGCTTCGGTGCAGAATGAGCTGACGCAGGAATTGAAGCTGCAAGAACTGCAGGAAAGCCTGAAGAAGGCGGAGAAAGCGGGCTTGCAGAATTTAACGCCGGAACTCAAAGCTTCAATGGATGAGCTGAAAGAGGCGGCTGAGTCGCTGAAACGTTCTTATCACGTCGATAAGGACGAACCGCCGCATACCATTCACAATCCAGTGGTCACCGATCCTGAAGCCATTCACGACGGCGTGACTCCGGCGGAAGCGGCGACTACCGCTTCGGCACCTGTTGCCACACCGCAGCCCACCGAACCTGCGCCAGCCGTGCAAAGCGAGCCGGTGGTGCCCCCCGTGGCTCAGGCAACGGTCGTGGATCAGCAAATCCCTGCAAAGCAGGCCATCCCAGAGCCTGTGGCGGATAAATCCCCTGCGTCTCAACAACCTAGTGGCGAACGTTAAAACATGGCCGTTGAAGATACCCAACCGCTTATCAGTCATCTGATTGAACTGCGTAAGCGGCTGTTGAATTCGATCATCAGCGTGCTGGCGATCTTTATTGTGTTGGTGTTTTTCGCTAACGATATTTATCAGGTCGTTTCTGCACCGCTGATCGATCAGTTGCCTGCTGGGGCGAGCATGATCGCCACCGACGTGGCTTCACCCTTCTTTGCTCCGATCAAGTTGACGATGATGGTTTCGGTGATCGTTGCCGCGCCTTTCATTCTCTATCAGGTCTGGGCCTTTATCGCTCCTGCGCTGTACCAGCATGAACGCCGCCTGATGATGCCGTTGCTGGTCTCCAGCAGCCTGTTGTTCTATCTGGGGATGGCGTTTGCCTACTTTGTCGTGTTCCCGCTGGCCTTTGGCTTTTTTGCCAAAACTGCACCCATCGGCGTCACGATTGCGACCGATATCAGCAACTACCTGAGTTTCGTCATGGCGCTGTTTATGGCGTTCGGCGTGGCTTTTGAAGTGCCGGTTGCCATTATTCTGCTGTGCTGGAGCGGTGTTACTACGCCAGATGACCTGCGTAAGAAACGCCCGTATGTGCTGGTTGGTGCTTTCGTGGTCGGCATGCTGTTGACGCCGCCAGACGTGTTCTCGCAAACCCTGTTGGCGATCCCGATGTACCTGCTGTTTGAGGTCGGGGTATTCTTCGCCCGTTTCTATGTCGGGAAGCGGCGCAAGCCGGTAGAGGAAGAAGAGGAAGGCGAAGAGCCACCAGCCTCCTGATACTCGTCTGTCCCTAAGCCGCCCATCGGGCGGCTTTTGCTTTGGAAAAACCATGTTTGATATTGGCGTCAACCTTACCAGCTCCCAATTTGCCAAAGATGCCACACAGGTGGTTGAGCGAGCCAAAACCGCAGGTGTAACGGGGATGCTGATCACCGGCACCAACGCACAGCAAAGCGAGGCGGCCAGTCACCTGGCCCGTGCGCATAGTGGCTATTGCTGGTCTACGGCTGGCGTGCATCCGCATGATGCCAGCAGTTGGAACGATGAGGTCGCACAGCACATTCACCGGTTGGCATCGCAGCCCTTCGTGGCAGCCATTGGCGAATGTGGGCTGGATTTTAACCGCAATTTTTCCACTCCGGCACAGCAGGAACTGGCTTTCAACGCTCAACTGGCATTGGCCGCCGAGCTCAATATGCCGGTATTCCTGCATTGTCGCGACGCACACGCACGTTTTGTTGCACTGCTGACCCCTTGGTTGGATAAACTGCCCGCCGCAGTCGTGCATTGCTTCACCGGAAGCGCCGAAGAGTTACAAGACTGCCTGGCGCTTGGGCTGTCGATCGGTATCACCGGTTGGGTTTGTGATGAGCGCCGGGGTCTGGAACTGCGTGCCTTGTTACCCCAAATCCCAGCCGATCGTCTGCTGCTGGAAACCGATGCCCCCTATTTGTTGCCCCGGGATTTACACCCGAAACCTGCATCTCGCCGCAACGAACCCTGTTTTCTGCCCCATATCATTCGGCAGGTTGCGACCTGGCGCGAAGAAGATCCCGCGTGGCTGGGCCAGAAAACTGATGAGAATGCCCGCCGGTTATTCCGGCTGGTCTGAGTTAGGAGAAAATTATGAGCTATGCATTTCCGGGCACCTTCCCTGGTCGCCGTATGCGCCGTGTGCGCCGTCATGACTTCAGCCGCCGTTTGGTCGCCGAGAATCAGGTAACGGTCAATGACCTGATCTACCCGGTCTTTGTTATGGAAGGCAGCAACCGCCAGGAAGCCGTTTCCTCGATGCCTGGCGTATCGCGCATGAGCATCGATCTGCTGATCAAAGAGGCAGAAGCCATTGCCAAGCTCGGCGTACCGGTGATCTCTCTGTTCCCGGTGATTGAGTCTGGCCTGAAGTCGCTACATGCCGAGGAAGCCTACAACCCGGATGGTTTGGTGCAGCGTACCGTGCGTGCGTTGAAAGATGCCGTGCCGGAGCTGGGGATCCTGACCGATGTAGCGCTCGACCCGTATACGACCCATGGGCAGGACGGCGTGATCGACGAGCATGGTTACGTGATCAACGACATCAGCAAAGAAATTCTGGTTCGCCAGGCGCTATCTCATGCAGAAGCCGGTGCCGAAATCGTGGCTCCCAGCGATATGATGGATGGCCGCATCGGCGCTATCCGCGATCAACTCGAGCTGCAAGGCCTGGTGAATACCCAGATCATGGCGTATTCCGCCAAATATGCCTCATGCTATTACGGCCCGTTCCGTGATGCGCTCGGCTCCACCGGTAACCTGAAAGGCGGCAACAAGAAAACCTATCAGATGGATCCGGCCAACGGCGACGAAGCCCTGCAAGAGATTGCTCAGGATCTGCAGGAAGGCGCGGATATGGTGATGGTGAAGCCGGGGATGCCGTATCTGGACGTGGTGCGTCGTGTCAAAGATACCTTCGGGGTGCCGACCTTCGCCTATCAGGTATCGGGCGAATATGCGATGCATATGGCGGCGATCCAGAACGGCTGGCTGCAGGAGCAACCGGCGGTGATGGAATCCTTGCTGTGCTTTAAGCGTGCCGGGGCTGATGGTGTGCTGACCTACTTCGCCAAGCGTGTTGCCCAGTGGCTGCATGATGATGCGATGCGCCGTTAATCGGTAGCAGACAAAACAGGCACCTTTGGGTGCCTGTTTGCATTAAAGTTTTTGGAACTGCCGGTTATCGATGCTCTGATTAATCTGCTTGTTGATCAGATTCAGCAGCAGCATTGAGCGGGCTTCACCGTCAGGTTCGGTGTAGATCGCATGTAGGCCCTCGAACACGCCATCGGTGATCAACACCGTATCGCCCGGCTGCGGGGTCTCTGGATCCACATAGAGTTCTTCGCTATGTGTCTGGAGTTCTTCGATAACCTGTAAAGGTATCTGGGTCGGTAAGGCTCCAAATCGCACAAAGTGGCTGACACCACGGGTTGCACTGATCGTAGTGGTGTGAATACGTTCCGGATCGAATTCAACAAACAGGTAGTTGGGAAATAGCGGTTCGCTAACGGCGGTACGCTTGCCACGCACGATTTTCTCCAACGTAATAATTGGGCTCAGGCAGTTGACGGCTTGCCTCACCAGGTGTTCCTGGGCCCGTAAGAGCTGGCCGCGCTTACAATAAAGTAAATACCAAGATTCCATAGTTTCACATGCCTTTCTGTCAGCCGCTAAGCATACCAAAAGCCACCGCGGATACCTAGTGACGCAAGTATCCATCTGTTGCCATTAGTGACTGCAATCCCCCGTAGCCCGCGTAAAGTCACACACTTGATTACCCAGTTCAGGTATAACCATAGGTTCAAAATTTGCGACTGTCACAGAGGCCTGATGCTCAATGTGACGTCTTTAATCATTTTTGCACTGAGGGAGAGACATGGAGCTATTTTTGCTAAGTAACGGCAAGCTTTCCGGCGAAGCTGAGCTGCTCGGTTATGCCAAGAGCCAGCTGTTGGCCATGATTGAACGCCGTAACATCACGTCAGCCGTATTTATTCCTTATGCCATGATCCGCGGTGATTATGACCAGCGTGCGGGGGAATTGTCGCAGACGTTGGGTATCAAGGTTACCAGCATCCACCATGCCGAGTCTCCGGCAGAGGCGATCGCACAGGCCGAGTGTATTTTGGTCAGCGGCGGCAATACCTGGATGCTGAACCAGATGCTGCATGAAAATGGCCTGATAGTGCCAATCCAACGTGCGGTGCGTGAGCGCGAAGTACCTTATGTGGGTTGGAGCGCTGGCTGCAACGTGGCGACGCCGAGCATCCGTACCACCAACGATATGCCGGTGCGCAACAGCGTCGTGTTGCCTGCGCTGGGGCTGTTCCCGGTACAGATCAACCCACATTACATCGATGCCCATATCAGCGGCCACATGGGGGAAACCCGTGATGAGCGCCTGGCAGAGTTCTGTGCGGTGAACCCAAGCGAGTCGGTTGTCGCACTGCGTGAAGGCAGCCTGCTACACGTCTGCGGCAACGATCTGCGCTACTTCAGCGCCAGGGAGCAGGGTTTTAAAGTGTTCCGCCACGGAGTAGAGATACAGGAATATCATGATACTTTGGCGCTGCGCTCGTTGGTGCCGTTCATCTGCCATTGATAAACCGAAGGGGGGCGCAGCATGCGGCGCCCCTAGAGATTCAGCATTGTGATGACAACCCAAACCAGTAGCGCTAATGTGGGCAGATTGGCTAGAATTTGTTAATCTATCTCTTTGCTGTGAAACGCCTTAAAATCAGCCAGTTAATTAAACGTCGAACCACCTTGATATTTTCCGGGTTCGTCGTTTAAATCTTCTATAAATCAATGGTGTAATGGCTTGCATGAAATACCGTGACCTACGCGATTTCCTCTCGTTGCTGGAAAAGAGAGGGGAACTAAAACGCATCAGCCAGCCGATTGATCCCTATCTGGAAATGACAGAAATTGCCGATCGTACGCTGCGAGCAGGCGGCCCGGCATTGCTGTTCGAAAACCCGAAAGGCTACGATATGCCGGTGCTCTGTAACCTGTTCGGCACGCCCAAGCGGGTGGCGATGGGGATGGGGCAGGAAGACGTCAGTGCGCTGCGCGAAGTGGGCAAGCTGTTGGCGTTCCTCAAAGAGCCGGAGCCACCGAAGGGCTTTCGCGATCTGTTCGACAAGGTCCCCAAATTCAAGCAAGTGCTGAATATGCCGACCAAGGTGCTGGGCTCTGCCCCGTGCCAGGAACAGGTGTGGCAAGGGGAAGATGTCGATCTTGGCCGTATTCCGGTGATGCACTGCTGGCCGGAAGATGCCGCACCGCTGGTCACCTGGGGGCTGACGGTTACCCGTGGCCCGCATAAAGAACGACAGAATCTGGGGATCTATCGCCAGCAGGTGTTGGGCAAGAACAAGCTGATTATGCGCTGGCTCTCGCATCGTGGCGGCGCACTGGATTATCAGGAGTGGTGTCAGGAACATCCTGGTGAACGTTTCCCGGTTGCCGTTGCGCTGGGGGCCGATCCTGCCACCATTTTGGGCGCGGTGACGCCGGTGCCGGATAATCTGTCTGAATATGCCTTTGCCGGGCTGTTGCGCGGCAACAAGACCGAAGTGGTCAAATGTCTGTCCTGCGATCTCGAAGTTCCCGCCAGCGCGGAAATTGTGCTGGAAGGCTATATCGAGCAAGGGGAACTGGCGCCGGAAGGCCCGTATGGCGATCACACCGGTTACTATAACGAGATCGACCACTTCCCCGTCTTTACCGTGACCCATATTACCCAACGGCGCAACGCGATTTATCACTCGACCTATACCGGTCGCCCGCCGGATGAACCAGCGGTGATGGGAGTGGCACTGAACGAAGTGTTCGTGCCGATCCTGCAAAAACAGTTCCCGGAAATCGTCGATTTCTACCTGCCGCCGGAAGGGTGTTCCTATCGCCTGGCGGTGGTGACCATCAAAAAACAGTACGCAGGGCACGCCAAACGCGTAATGATGGGGGTCTGGTCTTTCCTACGCCAATTTATGTATACCAAGTTTGTCATCGTTTGCGATGACGACGTGAATGCGCGTGACTGGAATGACGTGATTTGGGCGATCACCACCCGAATGGATCCGGCAAGGGATACCGTTTTAGTGGAGAATACGCCGATTGATTATCTGGACTTCGCCTCGCCGATTTCCGGGCTGGGATCGAAGATGGGCCTGGATGCCACCAATAAATGGCCGGGAGAAACCCAACGAGAGTGGGGCCGTCCGATCAAGATGGATGAGAAGGTGCGTGCGCGCATCGATGACATCTGGGATGAGCTCGCCATATTAAGTGACAGAGAACCGACGCTTTAAGCGCCAGTGATGACCCGACAGAGGAACGCATGACAATCCTGAGCTGTAAAGTGACCTCCGTAGAGGCCATTACCGATACCGTTTATCGGGTACGTTTGGTGCCAGAGGCACCGTTTTCGTTCAAAGCAGGGCAATACCTGATGGTAGTGATGGATGAGCGTGATAAACGCCCGTTCTCTGTGGCTTCGACGCCAGCACAGCAAGATTATATCGAGCTGCATATTGGCGCTTCTGAACTGAACCTGTATGCCATGGCGGTGATGGATCGGGTGCTGAAAGAGCAGGCCATCACCGTGGATATTCCGCATGGTGAAGCCTGGCTGCGTGAAGAGGGCGAGCGCCCGCTGGTGTTGATTGCCGGTGGTACCGGGTTCTCTTACGCGCGCTCGATTTTGCTGACGGCGCTGGAACAGCAACCCAATCGCGATATCTCAATCTACTGGGGTGGCCGTGAGCTGAAGCATCTTTATGATCTCAGCGAACTGGAGGCGATTTCACTGCAATACCCAAATCTGAAGGTCATCCCGGTAGTTGAACAGCCGGAAGAGGACTGGCGTGGCCGCAGCGGCACGGTGCTGAGCGCCGTGTTACAAGATTTTGGCTCGCTGGCGGAGCATGATATTTATATCGCAGGGCGTTTCGAGATGGCGAAAATTGCCCGTGAGCGTTTCTGTGCTGAGCGTGGCGCGCTGGAAGCGCATATGTTTGGCGATGCTTTCGCGTTCATCTGATATACCCGTCGTCTTTCAAGCTGCAGCGTTGTTACCTGCGCTTAGTTATTCGACCCGTCCATGGGCCTCACTCCTTACGGGGCCGCTGGATACAGCGTTCAAATCTGTTCCTGACAGATTTGTCACCCCAGTCACTTACCCAAAAGTAAGCTCCTGGGGATGAGTAAGCTTGTCGCCTAGCCGCAGCTTGAAATCCATAGGGTATAAAATGTCGATTAGTACAAGCGGGGTGGCCAGGTGCTGCCCCGTTTTTATTGGTGCCGAATTCCAGGCATAAAAAAACCCGCCCCTGACAGGCGGGAAGTACGGCAACAAAACCTTTGGGATGCCCTTTTGGGGCATCCAATCAGACACAGCTAAACGCGTTCAAATACCGTGGCAATCCCCTGACCCAGGCCGATACACATGGTGGCCAGACCAAACTGCACGTCACGGCGTTCCATATTATTCAGCAGGGTGGTGGAGATACGAGAGCCGGAGCAGCCTAATGGGTGGCCCAGGGCAATCGCACCGCCGTTTAGGTTGATCTTATCGTCCATGCTTTCCAGCAGTCCCAGATCTTTAATGCAGGGCAGCGACTGGGCGGCAAAGGCCTCATTCAATTCAAACAGATCGATATCCTGCACTCTCAGACCGGCGCGTTTAAGCGCGAGTTTGCTGGCAGGCACCGGACCATAGCCCATGATCGAAGGATCGCATCCCACGACCGCCATTGAGCGAATACGGGCACGAGCCTTCAGGCCGAGCGACTTGGCGCGGGACTCGCTCATGATCAACATGGCGGAAGCGCCGTCAGACAGTGCGGAAGAGGTACCTGCGGTGACGGTGCCGTTGACCGGGTCAAACGCCGGGCGCAATGCCGCCAGGCTGGCAACGGTGGTTTCCGGGCGGATCACTTCATCATAATCGTAACGAGTCAGTACGCCGTCGGCGTCATGGCCAGTGGTGGGGATAATTTCGTTCTTGAAATAGCCGGCCAACGTAGCGGCATGGGCACGTTGGTGGGAGCGGGCTGCAAATTCATCCTGCATTTCGCGGCTGATATTATGCATTTTGGCCAGCATTTCTGCAGTCAGGCCCATCATCCCGGCCGCTTTTGCCACGGTGCGGCTCAGGCCTGGATGGAAGTCTACGCCGTGGTTCATCGGGACGTGGCCCATATGTTCCACACCGCCAATCAGGCTGACCTGCGCGTCACCTACCATGATTGCGCGGGCTGCGTCGTGCAAGGCCTGCATCGAAGAACCACACAGGCGGTTCACCGTTACCGCTGGCACACGATGTGGGATCTCGGCCAGCAGCGCGGCGTTACGGGCGATGTTGAAGCCTTGTTCCAGCGTCTGCTGCACGCAGCCCCAATAAATATCATCAATTTCAGCGGCATTCAGCGCCGGGTTACGGCTCAGCACGGCACGCATCAGATGAGCGGAAAGATCTTCCGCGCGAACCTGGCGGAAAGCGCCGCCTTTTGAGCGGCCCATTGGCGTACGTACGGCATCAACAATAACTACGTTTTCCATCTTTATAACCTCATGCCGGTTGGCCAGTGGAGATATCAGACAGCGCCGCTGTCGCCACCGGGTAGTAGCTTTCATTACGTTCCGCCTTGGCACGCAGACCGGCTGGCACTTGATACAGCGCCCCCAGGTTAGCGTAACGCTGGGCCATTTCGACGTAATTGGCGGTGCCGAGCGTATCCAGATAGCGGAATGCGCCACCGTGGAACGGCGGGAAGCCGATGCCGTAAACCAATGCCATATCTGCTTCTGCCGGGCTGGCCACAATGCCTTCTTCCAGGCAGCGTACCACTTCGTTGATCATCGGGATCATCATGCGGGCGATGATCTCTTCACTGCTGAAGGTCTGTGCCGATGCGCTCACGGTTGCCAGCAGAGTGTCGGTTTGCTCGTCGTTATCTTTACGCGGCTTCCCTTTGCTATCCTGGCTGTAGCGGTAGAAGCCCAGCTGGTTTTTCTGGCCGAAGCGTTGGTTATCGAACATCACGTCGATCGCATCGCGGTAATTTTTACTCATGCGTTCAGGGAAACCGTTGGCCATCACCGCCTGGGCATGGTGCGCGGTATCAATACCGACCACATCCAACAGATACGCCGGGCCCATCGGCCAGCCAAACTGTTTCTCCATCACTTTGTCGATCTGACGGAAGTCTGCGCCGTCGCGCAGCAGCTGACTGAACCCGGCAAAATACGGGAACAGCACGCGGTTAACGAAGAACCCAGGGCAATCATTGACCACGATCGGCGTTTTGCCCATGCGGGTGGCGTAGGCCACCACGGCGGCGATAGTGCTGTCGCTGGTGTGTTCACCACGGATTATCTCAACCAACGGCATGCGGTGCACCGGATTGAAGAAATGCATACCGCAGAAGTTTTGCGGGCGCTTCAACGATTTTGCCAGGTGATTGATCGGGATGGTTGAGGTATTGGAGGCCAATACGGTATCTTCGCCGATCAGGGCTTCCACTTCAGACAACACCGCCGCTTTTACCTTAGGGTTTTCAACTACGGCCTCAACAATCAGTTGGGCGCGTTCGATACCGGCATAGTCCAGCGTTGGCTGGATGGTTGACAGCACCTGTGCCATCTTCAGGCCATCCAGTTTGCCGCGCTCCAGCTGTTTATTCAGCAGCTTGGCCGCTTCATTCATGCCGAGGGTCAGGGATTTGTCGCTGATGTCCTTCATGATCACCGGCACGCCTTTCAGCGCGGATTGGTAGGCGATGCCGCCCCCCATGATCCCGGCACCCAGCACGGCAGCCTGTTTCGGTGCTTCAACGTTCTTGGCCAGTTTTTTCGCCTGGCTTTTCACGAACTGATCGTTGAGGAAAATGCCCACCAGGGCGCGCGCTTCGTTAGAGCGGGCCAAAGGCACAAAGCTGGCGGTTTCCAGTTTCAACGCTTCGTCACGGCCAAGCTTGGCGGCGGCTTCGATGGTTTTTACCGCAGTCATCGGCGCAGGGTAATGAATACCTGCGGTTTGCATCACCATGCCTTTGGCAGTGGTGAAGCTCATTGCCGCTTCGATTGGGCTCAGCTTCAGTGGCTCCAGCTTCGGCTGACGGTAGGCACGCCAGTCGAGTTGGCCGTCGATCGCCTGTTGCAGCACTTTCAGCGCGGCTTCCACCAGTTTCTCCGGTGCGACTACGGCATCGACCAGGCCGACTTTCAGTGCGTCTTTCGCGCCGATATCTTTCCCGGCGGCAATGATTTCCAGCGCGCTGTCGTTACCCAGCAGGCGTGGCAGACGTACGGAACCCCCGAATCCTGGCATGATACCCAGTTTGGTTTCCGGCAGGCCGATGCGTGCGTCTGGAGAGGCGATACGGAAATCGGTCGCCAGGATGCATTCGCAGCCGCCGCCTAACGCGTAACCGTTAATGGCAGAGAGGGTTGGCACCGGCAAATCTTCCAGCCGGTTAAAGATGGTATTGGCAAACACCAGCCATTCATGCAGCTTTTCGGCCGGTGCGGCAAACAGCGAGAGGAACTCGGTGATGTCGGCACCCACGATGAATGCGGATTTGGCAGAGCGCAGCAGCAGCCCTTTCAACTCGGTTTGCTGTTCCAGCACCTCGAGTGCGGCACCCAGGCTGGCAACGGTGCTGGTATCCAGCTTGTTGATCGGGCCTGGTGCGTTGAACACCAACTCGGCGATGCCGTTGTCGAGCCAGTGTACTTGTAATGTTTCGCCTTGGTAGAGCATGTCTATCTCCTGAATCAGCGCAGATGATCTGGTATGACCAGATGATGAGGAGTGTGGTTTTTATGTTAATAAATTGCAAATAATAGATTGCATATTTGCAAACCGGATCACAGGGGGAATGGCTAATTGCTTGATACTAAATCAAGTTATTTTTCCCCCCTGGGAGAGAAACTTTGGCGGGTAGCGGCCATATCACCCGGGGATGTAATCTGTTTGCAGCGGTTTGCGAAGCACACCTCATGCAAGAGGAGATGGGGTTGGAGCGTGGGATCTGTGTGTTAAGATGGCACATTCCGTTCTGAGGGCATAAGGGTACTGTGATGGAAACGCTGGCTTCTTTGTATAACGACCACCTGGCAACACTGCAACAACGAGCTCGTGAAGTATTAGAGCGCAACAATCTGGATGCATTGCTGATCCACTCAGGCGAGCTGCAACGGGTCTTTCTGGACGACCATAGCTACCCGTTTAAAGTGAACGCCAACTTCAAGGCGTGGGTGCCGGTAACGTCGGTGCCGAACTGCTGGTTGTGGGTGGACGGCGTTAACAAACCAAAGCTGTGGTTCTATTCCCCGGTGGATTACTGGCATAGCGTTGAACCGCTACCCAACAGCTTCTGGACCAAATCCATTGAACTGTTGCCGCTGACCAATGCCGATGATATCGCCAGCCAACTGCCGCAACAGCGCGAGCGTGTAGGCTATATCGGCTATGCACAACAACGGGCCCTCTCTCTTGGCATTGCGGCCGAACACATCAACCCGCAAGCGGTATTGAATTTCCTCGATTTCCGTCGCTCGATCAAAACCGGCTATGAGCTGGCCTGCATGCGCGAAGCGCAGAAAACGGCCGTGATGGGGCACCGTGCCGCTCATGAAGCCTTCCAGTCCGGTATGAGCGAGTTCGATATCAACCTGGCCTACCTGACCGCCACTGGCCATCGTGATACGGACGTGCCTTACGATAATATCGTGGCCCTGAATGAGCATGCGGCGGTACTGCATTACACCAAGCTGGATCATCAACCTCCGGCCGAATCCCGCAGCTTCCTGATCGATGCAGGGGCGGAATACAACGGCTACGCCGCCGACCTGACTCGCACCTATGCGGCTCAGAGCGACAATGCGTTTGCCCATCTGGTGAAAGATCTCAACAGTGAACAGCTTGCGCTGATAGATACCATGAAAGCCGGGGTTCGCTATACGGATTACCACGTACAGATGCATCAACGTATCGCCAAGCTGTTGAAAAATCATAAGCTGGTAACGGGCATCAGCGAAGAAGCGATGGTCGAACAAGGCATCACCTGTCCGTTCCTGCCGCACGGCTTAGGCCACCCGCTTGGTTTGCAGGTGCATGATGCCGCCGGGTTTATGCAGGATGAAAATGGTACTCATCTGGCAGCACCCGCAAAATATCCCTTCCTGCGCTGCACTCGTGTCATGCAACCAGGCATGGTGCTAACCATTGAGCCGGGCCTGTATTTCATTGAGTCCCTATTGGCACCTTGGCGTAGTGGCGAGTTCAGTAAACACTTTGCCTGGGATCGTATCGACGCGTTGAAACCTTACGGCGGTATCCGCATTGAGGACAATATCGTGATCCACGAAAAGCGTATTGAGAATATGACGCGCGATCTGAACCTGGCCTGATGCAGCCTTACCCCATTCCTGACGCTGTCATCAGCGTCAGTGAAGAGATAAAGAAAAGCCGTTTCATCACCCTGCTGGCACCTACCTGCGGGGCCGAGGCGGCCAAAGCCTTTATCCAGCAGGTGCGTGACGAGCATCCAACGGCCCGGCACCATTGCTGGGCTTTTGTTGCCGGGGCACCGAATGATTCGCAGCAGCTGGGGTTCTCCGATGACGGTGAACCCTCCGGCACGGCGGGCAAGCCCATCCTGAGCCAGCTCATGGGCAGTGGGATCGGTGAAATAACCGCGGTGGTAGTTCGCTACTATGGTGGGATCAAGCTGGGTACCGGTGGCCTGGTGCGGGCATACGGCAGCGGCGTACAACAGGCGCTTAAGCAGTTGGTTGTCAGCTATAAAGTGCCGCAGCTCGAATATACTTTGCAGTGCGACTATGCTCAGCTGGCAATGGTAGAGAATTTGCTACAGCTTAGTGAAGGGCGGATTGTGCATGGGGATTACGGTGCTGCCGTGGTGTTACATTTGGCGCTACCGGCCACGGGTACCGAGGCATTCGGGAATAAATTACGCGATCTCAGCCGCGGAAGTTTGCAATTAGTCCCTATATCGCAATAATTCCCACCAACTGAATTGTTAAGGATCGTGCTGAAATGCATTTTCGCGCCATAACCCGTATTGTGGGCCTGCTGGTTATCCTGTTTTCCGGGACAATGTTTATTCCTGGCCTGGTGGCATTGATATACCGCGACGGAGCGGGGCGGGCATTCAGCCAGACCTTCTTTGTAGCCGTGACCATTGGCTTGATGCTGTGGTGGCCAAACCGCAAGCAGAAGCATGAATTAAAGCCACGTGAAGGCTTCCTGATTGTGGTGTTGTTCTGGACCGTACTGGGCAGCGTGGGGGCATTACCTTTCCTGTTTTCCGAACGGCCCAATCTCTCCCTGACAGACGCCTTTTTCGAATCCTTCTCGGGTTTAACCACTACCGGAGCTACCACCCTGGTCGGGTTAGACTCCTTGCCTAAAGCCATCTTATTCTATCGCCAGATGCTGCAATGGATGGGGGGGATGGGGATCATCGTGCTGGCCGTCGCCATACTGCCTATCCTCGGCGTCGGGGGCATGCAGCTATACCGTGCGGAAATGCCCGGCCCATTGAAAGACAATAAAATGCGCCCGCGTATTGCCGAAACGGCCAAGACCTTGTGGCTGATTTACGTACTGCTGACTATTGCCTGCGCGCTGGCGTTATGGGGCGCCGGAATGTCGGTATTCGATGCTATCGGCCATAGCTTTGCAACTATCGCCATCGGGGGCTTTTCCACGCATGATGCCAGTGTGGGTTACTTTGCCAGCCCGGCCATCAACACCATCATCGCTGTGTTCCTATTGATCTCCGGTTGTAACTACGGCTTGCACTTTGCCTTGCTCAGCGGGCGCAGCTTGAAAGTGTACTGGCGCGATCCGGAATTTCGCATGTTTATCGCCGTGCAGTTCACGCTGGTGGCGGTGTGTACCGTGGTGCTGTGGTGGCACGGTATATATAGAAGCGGCATGGAAACGCTTAATCAGGCTTTCTTCCAGGTCGTGTCGATGGCAACCACTGCAGGGTTTACCACCGACAGCATCGCCAAATGGCCACTGTTCTTGCCAATGCTCCTGCTCTGTTCAGCCTTTATCGGTGGCTGCGCGGGCTCAACCGGCGGTGGCTTGAAAGTGATCCGCATCCTGCTGCTGTATCTGCAAGGATCGCGTGAGTTGAAGCGGTTGGTGCATCCAAATGCGGTTTACACCATCAAGTTAGGCAACCGCGCGTTGCCGGAGCGTATTCTTGAAGCAGTGTGGGGATTCTTCTCCGCCTATGCATTGGTATTTATCGTCAGCATGCTGGCCATTATCGCCACCGGTGTCGACGAGTTCTCGGCCTTTGCCGCGGTAACGGCTACGCTTAATAACCTGGGGCCGGGCCTCGGCGTCGTTGCCGATAACTTTACCACCATGCCGCCACCGGCAAAGTGGGTACTGGTCTTGACCATGCTGTTTGGCCGTTTGGAAGTGTTTACGCTGCTGGTTCTCTTCACACCGACTTTCTGGCGTGAGTAAATGTATCTACGAGGAGTAACGCCATGAAGGCACTGATTCTCTATTCGAGCCGTGACGGACAAACACACTCTATTGCTGCTTATATAGCTAACCAGTTGCAGGATACCCTGAACTGCGACGTTATCGATCTGCAGCAGGCAGAGCATATCGAGCTTGGGCAGTACCAACAGGTACTTATAGGGGCTTCGATACGCTACGGGCATTTCAATACGGCATTACACCGATTTGTGAAGCGCCACGCTGATCAACTGAATCAGATGCCTAGTGCGTTCTTCGCGGTTAACCTGACGGCACGCAAACCGGAAAAGCGTTCGCCGCAAACCAATGCCTACACCCGTAAGTTCTTACTGTCATCACCTTGGCAGCCGAAGCAGTGCGCCGTGTTCGCCGGTGCGCTACGTTATCCGCGTTATCGCTGGTTCGATCGCGTCATGATCCGCTTTATTATGAAAATGACCGGGGGAGAGACGGATACCAGTAAAGAAGTGGAATATACAGATTGGCAGCAGGTGGACCGTTTTTCCCAGGAATTCAGCCGCATCCAGTACGAAAAGTGATAGAAATGCTGACTTGTGCAGCGTTTTGCCGAAAAAAGCCGCGCTTGAAAAGTTTTTTGAATTTAGGGGTTGCGCCCTTCTGAGAACTCCCTATAATGCGCCTCCACTGACCGGGAACAACGACTCCTCTAACGAGAACAAGTCGCCCAGCCAGGAAGAAGCAACCCGGTGAAAACACCGCGTCTCGTAAGAGAAAAAGGTTGACTCTTCAGCGGGAAAGCGTAATATGCACCTCCCGCGTTACCGAGAAACATCCCGGTAACGAACGCTCTTTAACAATTTATCAGACAATCTGTGTGGGCACTCACAAGACGATATCCAGCTACTTCGGTAGCAAAAAAATATCAAGTCTTGAAGAGTGACCAAGCAGTAATTCATGCGAATGAATTATTACGAAAGTTAATTTTCGAGCATCGCTTCACGAGTTGAAGCAAATCAAGCTTTTAATTGAAGAGTTTGATC
>NZ_JBLJAK010000042.1:0-42005 GCF_047530105.1 Serratia sp. T13T92
GTTTGTAAAGGCACGATGAGGTCTCTTCTGTTTTGTTAGCGCAACCAGTAGATCACACTTCATCGTGCCTTTCATTTTTTTCTGGGGATTCCTCAGCCCTGTGGGAGAGGGTTAGGGTGAGGGGCCGATATCGCCCCCTGCTAAAGCTTACTTTTTAACCTGAGACTTGAACTCACGCTCGGCATAGCCGGTATACAACTGACGTGGACGAGCGATCTTGATGCCTTCGTCATGCATTTCGTTCCAGTGGGCAATCCAGCCAATGGTACGGGCAATTGCGAAGATCACCGTAAACATGGAAGAAGGAATACCCATTGCTTTCAGGATGATACCTGAATAGAAATCGACGTTCGGGTACAGTTTCTTCTCTATGAAGTACGGGTCGTTCAACGCGATGTGTTCCAGCTCCATCGCGACCTGCAGCAGGTTGTCGTCTTTCTTGTTCAGTTCTTTCAGCACTTCGTGACAGGTTTCACGCATCACAGTGGCGCGTGGATCGTAGTTTTTGTACACGCGGTGGCCAAAGCCCATCAGACGGAACGAGTCATTCTTGTCTTTGGCGCGTTTGATGAACTCAGGGATGTGCTCAACGGTTTTGATTTCTTCGAGCATCTTCAGTGCCGCTTCGTTGGCACCGCCGTGCGCTGGCCCCCACAGGGAAGCGATACCGGCCGCGATACAGGCAAACGGGTTGGCACCTGATGAACCGGCGGTACGCACGGTGGAGGTGGACGCGTTCTGCTCATGGTCGGCATGCAGGATCAGAATACGATCCATGGCGCGTTCCAGCACCGGGTTCACCACGTACTCTTCGCAAGGTGTAGCAAACATCATGCGCAGGAAGTTACCGGCGTAGGACAGGTCGTTGCGTGGGTAAACAAACGGCTGGCCGAGAGAATACTTGTAACACATCGCTGCCACGGTAGGCATTTTGGACAGCAGGCGGAACGCGGTGATCTCACGGTGACGTTCATTGTTGACGTCCAGCGCATCGTGATAGAACGCAGCCAGGGCACCTGTCACGCCGCACAGCACCGCCATTGGGTGCGAGTCACGGCGGAAACCACGGAACAGATGGGTGATCTGGTCGTGGATCATGGTGTGGCGGGTTACCGTGGTTTTGAAGGTTTCGAACTCTTCAGCGCTCGGGGTTTCGCCGTACAGCAGGATGTAGCACACCTCCAGGTAGGAGGACTCTTTTGCCAACTGCTCAATCGGGAAGCCGCGGTGCAGCAGGATACCTTTGTCGCCGTCGATGAACGTGATTTTGGATTCACAGGAAGCGGTAGAAGTAAAGCCGGGATCAAATGTGAAATAACCTTTGGAGCCCAGGGCGCGTACGTCAATAACATCAGGGCCCAGTGAAGGGGTGAGTACGCCCAGTTCGATCGGAGCTTCGCCGTTGTTGATGCTTAGCGTCGCTTTCTTATCAGTCATTTACAGTCTCCTTAACGCCTTATTTTAAAAACCTCTAACAACTGAAATACCTTAAATCTCCGCAGGTTGCCCGCATTAAAGTCGAGCGAACGCTAACTCTGTGAGCGACAGCGCATTTGCGCCGGTAGGGGACAGAGTTTGCACCAGGCGAACAAGACGGGTTAGCAGCCGTTAACGATTCATCGGGATTCGTTATTTTCTTTTAATCATTACCTACGATCTGTTTGGAATGTTAACCACATACACTATCGCTACACTGTTGCATAACTTGTGCTTAGGGGGAAGTGTATCCGGTGACCGCTAGTGCATCATAGGGTTGATTGCTGCCCTATTTGTAATGGAAATGTTGATCTCTTGTCAAATCAGATAATTAATTTCGTGCTAAATGTAATAATCGTGATCTAAATCACTGTTCTGGGGAAATGTGACCAAAGGGATTGTATGGGAATTGTAATAAGAATGTGAACCTCCTATACTGCCGCCAGGTCTCCGGATTACCCTGAAGTAGGAGCACCCAGCGTTATCACTACGCGCCGTTTAAGCACTAGGATGTCGATGTTTGAGCGCGTGAGGTGTAAGAGTGAAAACTCTTGGACGCTGTCTGATCCCCACCCAGGTCCGGAGGAAGGAAAATAATAAGAGCTGTGTGGGCAAAACCGTGAAAAAACAAAGACCTGTCAATCTGGATCTGCAAACGATCCGGTTTCCTGTAACTGCGATAGCGTCCATCTTACACCGAGTCTCTGGCGTAATTACTTTCGTTGCCGTGGGCATTCTCCTCTGGCTGCTGGGTATCTCTCTCTCTTCTCAAGAGGGCTTCCTGCACGCTGCTGCCATCATGAATAGCTTCTTCGTGAAATTCATTTTCTGGGGGATCCTCACCGCGTTGGCCTATCACATTTGCGGTGGCATTCGTCACTTGTTAATGGATTTTGGCTATATCGAAGAGAGTTTAGCCGCAGGTACCCGTTCTGCCCAGGTGGCGTTCGGTCTGACCGTCGTGCTGTCAATTCTGGCTGGAGTCCTCGTATGGTAAGCAACGTTTCTGCATTAGGACGTAACGGCGTACACGACTGGTTGTTACTGCGTGCTTCCGCTATCGTCATCACCCTGTATGTTCTCTATATCCTGGGCTTCGTGGCTACGGCTCCGGACATCACCTATGAAATCTGGCGCGGCTTCTTCGCCACCTCCATTACGAAAGTATTCACCTTGCTGACATTGCTGTCGATCCTGGTTCACGCCTGGGTGGGAATGTGGCAGGTGCTGACGGACTATATCAAGCCACTGGCGTTACGCCTGGTGCTGCAACTGGCGATTGTCGTCACGTTGCTGGTCTATTTACTGTACGGAACAATCGTAGTGTGGGGTGCTTAAATGAAACTGCCAATCAGAGAGTTTGATGCAGTTGTTATCGGTGCTGGTGGCGCAGGTATGCGCGCGGCGCTGCAGATTTCCCAGGCGGGCTCAACCTGTGCCCTGCTTTCCAAAGTATTCCCGACCCGTTCCCATACCGTGTCTGCCCAAGGCGGCATTACCGTAGCCTTGGGCAATAACCACGAAGACAACTGGGAATGGCATATGTACGACACGGTGAAAGGTTCCGACTATATCGGTGACCAGGACGCCATTGAATATATGTGTAAAACCGGCCCGGAAGCGATTCTGGAGTTGGAACACATGGGCCTGCCGTTCTCCCGTCTGGACGATGGCCGCATTTATCAACGCCCGTTTGGCGGCCAGTCACTGAACTTTGGTGGCGAGCAGGCGGCCCGTACCGCTGCGGCGGCAGACCGTACCGGTCACGCGTTGTTGCACACCCTTTATCAGCAGAACCTGAAAAATCACACCACCATCTTCTCCGAGTGGTATGCGCTGGATCTGGTGAAAAACCAGGATGGTGCGGTAGTCGGTACCACCGCTATCTGTATCGAAACCGGTGAAGTCGTGTACTTCAAGGCCAAGGCAACCATTCTGGCTACCGGTGGGGCAGGCCGTATTTACCAATCCACCACCAAC
Organism: Serratia sp. T13T92; assembly: GCF_047530105.1. NCBI lineage: Bacteria > Pseudomonadati > Pseudomonadota > Gammaproteobacteria > Enterobacterales > Yersiniaceae > Serratia > Serratia sp. T13T92. The sequence continues at coordinate 3,457 of NZ_JBLJAK010000042.1, forward strand.
GCCCACATCAATACCGGTGACGGTGTCGGTATGGCGCTGCGTGCCGGTGTACCGGTGCAGGATATGGAAATGTGGCAGTTCCACCCAACCGGTATTGCCGGGGCTGGCGTACTGGTCACCGAGGGGTGCCGCGGTGAAGGTGGTTACCTGCTGAACAAACATGGCGAACGTTTCATGGAACGTTATGCGCCAAATGCCAAAGATCTGGCGGGCCGTGACGTTGTGGCACGTTCGATCATGATTGAGATCCGTGAAGGCCGCGGCTGTGACGGTCCATGGGGCCCACATGCCAAGCTGAAACTGGACCACCTGGGCAAAGACGTGCTGGAGTCCCGCCTGCCGGGCATTCTGGAACTGTCCCGTACTTTCGCCCACGTCGATCCGGTGAAAGAGCCGATCCCGGTCATTCCAACTTGCCACTATATGATGGGCGGTATTCCGACCAAAGTGACCGGCCAGGCGCTGACTGTGAACGAGAAAGGCGAAGACGTGGTGATCCCGGGCCTGTTCGCGGTAGGCGAAATTGCCTGCGTATCGGTACACGGCGCCAACCGTCTGGGCGGCAACTCGCTGCTGGATCTGGTGGTGTTTGGTCGCTCTGCCGGTATGCACCTGCAAGAGTCGTTGGCAGAGCAGGGCGAAAGCCGCGAAGCCAGCGAATCGGACGTCGAAGCTTCGCTGGATCGTCTGAACCGTTGGAACAACACCCGTTCTGGTGAAGATCCGGTGGAAATTCGTAAGGCACTGCAATCCTGTATGCAGCATAACTTCTCGGTGTTCCGCGAAGGTGATGCGATGGCGAAAGGATTGGAAGAGCTGAAAGTGATCCGTGAACGTCTGAAGAACGCACGCCTGGATGATACCTCCAGCGAATTCAACACCCAGCGCATCGAATGCCTGGAGTTGGATAACTTGATGGAGACCGCGTATTCCACCGCCGTGTCGGCCAACTTCCGTACCGAGAGCCGTGGCGCGCATAGCCGCTTCGACTATCCGGAGCGTGACGATGCCAACTGGCTGTGCCATTCGCTGTATCTGCCGCAATCGGAAAGCATGACGCGTCGTGAAGTGAACATGCAACCGAAGCTGCGCGCGGCATTCCCGCCGAAAGTGCGTTCTTACTAATTGCGGAGCTCGATTGATGAAACTTGAATTCTCTATCTATCGCTATAATCCGGATGTTGATAGCGCCCCGCATATGCAGGACTACAGCCTGGAAGCGGAAGAAGGCCGTGACATGATGCTGCTGGATGCGTTGATCCAGCTGAAAGAAAAGGACCCGACCTTATCTTTCCGCCGCTCTTGCCGTGAAGGCGTGTGCGGTTCAGACGGCATCAATATGAACGGTAAGAACGGTCTGGCCTGTATCACCCCGGTCTCGTCGTTGCGTAAAGGCAACAACAAGATTGTGATCCGTCCGCTGCCGGGGTTACCGGTGGTGCGCGATCTGGTGGTGGATATGGGGCAGTTCTATACCCAGTATGAAAAGATCAAGCCGTTCTTGATTAATGATGGCAAGAATCCTCCGGCGCGTGAGCACCTGCAAACGCCGGATCAGCGGGAAAAACTGGATGGATTGTACGAATGTATTCTCTGTGCCTGTTGCTCCACCTCTTGCCCATCGTTCTGGTGGAACCCTGACAAGTTTGTTGGCCCGGCCGGTCTGTTAGCGGCGTACCGCTTCCTGATCGACAGCCGTGATACGGAAACTGAAGCACGATTGGACGATCTGAACGACGCTTTCAGTGTTTTCCGCTGCCATAGCATTATGAATTGTGTCAGTGTATGTCCTAAGGGCTTGAATCCGACCCGTGCAATTGGTCATATCAAGTCTATGCTGCTGCAACGCGGCGCATAAACAGAACGAGATGCTGCGCCGGTGGCTTTACCGGCGCACATCCCAAGAGGGGATCTCTAAAAACTGACCCGTGATTGTGGTTAAAGGCAATCAGGTTTGTCCCGCCGGTTTTTAGAGGTTCCTTGTATGGGGCCGCAAGGTCCAAAACAGAACGTGCACTTGTATAAGCACGTCTAGTGAACCGTTAAGCGTACCATTACGGTAATTATGTTAACCACGGCGAAAACTGAAGCTTTCAAGCTTAAGGGATCAAAATGCAGAACGGCGCAATGAAGGCCTGGCTGGATTCCTCCTATCTGGCGGGCGCGAACCAGTCCTACATAGAGCAGCTCTATGAAGACTTTTTAACCGATCCGAGTTCCGTTGAAGATAGTTGGCGTTCGATTTTCCAGCAACTACCAACTGCGGGTGTCAAACCCGATCAGCTCCACTCCCAAACGCGAGATTACTTCCGCCGCCTGGCGAAAGATTCTGCTCGTTATAACACCACCATCAACGATCCTGAAACCGATGCCAAGCAGGTCAAGGTATTGCAGCTGATCAACGCCTTCCGCTTCCGTGGGCATCAGCACGCCAACCTCGACCCGTTAGACCTGTGGAAACAGGAGCGCGTTCCCGATCTCGATCCGGCGTACCACAACCTGACCGAAGCCGACTTCCAGGAAACCTTCAACGTGGGTTCTTTTGCCATCGGCAAAGAAACCATGAAGCTGAGCGATCTGTACGCGGCGCTGAAGCAGACCTACTGCGGTTCGATCGGTGCCGAGTATATGCACATCACCAACACCGAAGAGAAACGCTGGATCCAGCAGCGCATTGAATCGGTAGCGGGGCGTGCCAGCTTCACCACCGATGAGAAACGCCGTTTCCTGAGCGAACTGACAGCAGCCGAAGGGCTGGAACGTTACCTGGGTGCCAAATTCCCTGGGGCCAAACGCTTCTCGCTGGAAGGTGGCGACGCGTTGGTGCCGATGCTGAAAGAAATGGTGCGTCACGCAGGCAAAAACGGCACGCGTGAAGTGGTGCTGGGTATGGCCCACCGTGGCCGTCTGAACGTGTTGATCAACGTGCTGGGTAAAAAACCGGCTGACCTGTTCGACGAGTTTGCCGGCAAGCATAAAGAACACCTGGGCACCGGTGACGTGAAATATCACCAGGGCTTCTCTTCCGACGTGGAAACTGAAGGCGGCATGGTTCACCTGGCGCTGGCGTTTAACCCGTCGCACCTGGAAATCGTCAGCCCGGTTGTCATGGGGTCTGTACGTGCCCGCCGTGACCGTCTGGACGAAGCGCGCAGCAACATGGTTCTGCCAATCACTATTCATGGTGACGCAGCAATCACCGGGCAGGGCGTGGTTCAGGAAACCCTGAACATGTCGCAGGCTCGCGGTTATGAGGTGGGCGGCACGGTGCGTATCGTCATCAACAACCAGGTTGGTTTCACTACCTCCAACCCGTTGGACGCGCGTTCCACCCAATACTGTACCGATATCGCCAAGATGGTGCAGGCTCCAATTTTCCACGTGAATGCCGATGATCCGGAAGCGGTGGCCTTTGTCACCCGCCTGGCGTTGGATTTCCGTAACACCTTTAAACGTGACGTGATGATCGACCTGGTCTGCTACCGTCGCCATGGGCATAACGAGGCCGATGAGCCAAGTGCAACCCAGCCGGTGATGTATCAGAAGATCAAGAAACACCCAACGCCACGCAAACTCTACGCTGACGTGCTGACCGAACAGAAGGTTGCCAGCCTGGAAGATGCCACGGAAATGGTCAACCTGTATCGCGATGCTCTCGATCGCGGTGACTGCGTGGTTGAAGAGTGGCGTCCGATGAACCTGCACTCCTTCACCTGGTCGCCATACCTGAACCATGAATGGGACGAAGAGTACCCAAGCAAGGTTGAGATGAAGCGCCTGCAGGAACTGGCTCGCCGCATCAGCAGCGTACCGGAAGCGATCGAAATGCAGTCGCGCGTCGCGAAAATCTACGGCGATCGTGCCGAGATGGCCGCAGGCAACAAACCGTTCGACTGGGGCGCAGCGGAAACGCTGGCTTACGCCACCATGGCTGATGAAGGCATCCCGATCCGTATTTCTGGTGAAGATGCTGGCCGTGGCACCTTCTTCCACCGTCATGCGGTGGTGCACAACCAGAAAAATGGTTCTGTCTATGTCCCGCTGGCGAATATCCACAGCGGCCAGGGCGAATTCAAAGTCTGGGACTCGGTGCTGTCTGAAGAAGCCGTTCTGGCATTTGAATATGGCTACGCCACCGCAGAGCCGCGCACCCTGACCATCTGGGAAGCGCAGTTTGGTGACTTTGCCAACGGTGCTCAGGTAGTGATCGACCAGTTCATCAGCTCCGGTGAGCAGAAATGGGGCCGTATGTGTGGCCTGGTGATGCTGCTGCCGCACGGTTACGAAGGCCAGGGCCCAGAGCACTCCTCTGCGCGTCTGGAACGTTACCTGCAGCTGTGTGCAGAACAGAACATGCAGGTGTGCATCCCGTCCACTCCGGCACAGGTCTACCATATGCTGCGCCGTCAGGCGTTGCGCGGTATGCGCCGTCCGCTGGTGGTGATGTCACCGAAGTCCTTGCTGCGTCATCCGCTGGCAGTCTCTTCCCTGGAAGAACTGGCAAACGGCACCTTCCAACCGGCCATCGGCGAAATTGACGAGCTGGATGCCAAAGCGGTAAAACGCGTGGTGCTGTGTTCTGGTAAGGTTTATTACGATCTGCTGGAACAACGCCGTAAGAACGACCAGAAGGACGTGGCCATCGTACGTATCGAGCAGCTGTATCCGTTCCCGCATCAGGCCGTTCAAGCGGTATTGGAACAGTATGCCCACGTGCATGATTTCGTCTGGTGTCAGGAAGAACCGTTGAACCAGGGCGCCTGGTATTGCAGCCAACACAATTTCCGTGAAGTGATCCCGTTTGGGGCCTCTTTACGTTACGCAGGACGTCCAGCCTCTGCCTCTCCGGCGGTAGGTTATATGTCCGTACACCAGAAGCAGCAGCAGGCTCTGGTGAATGACGCGCTGAATATTGAAGAAAAAATTTAAAGGAAAGCTAATGAGTAGCGTAGATATTCTGGTTCCTGACCTCCCTGAATCCGTTGCCGATGCGACCGTCGCCACCTGGCATAAAAAACCGGGTGATACCGTTCAGCGTGACGAAGTGCTGGTTGAGATTGAAACCGACAAAGTTGTATTGGAAGTGCCAGCCAGTGAAGCCGGTGTACTGGAAGCGATCCTGGAAGACGAAGGCGCAACCGTGACTTCACGTCAGCTTCTCGGGCGTATCCGTCAGGGTGACAGCTCTGGCAAGCCGACCGAAGCGAAAGCTCAGAGCGTTGAGTCAACTCCGGCACAGCGCGCAACCGCCAGCCTGGAAGAAGAGAACAACGACGCACTCAGCCCGGCGATCCGCCGCCTGATTGCCGAACACGATCTCGATGCTGCCGCCATCAAAGGCAGCGGCGTGGGTGGCCGTATCACGCGTGAAGACGTAGAAGCGCACCTGGCTGCCAGCAAGAAAGCGGCACCGGCAGCAGCCCCAGCGGCGGCACCTCAGCCAGCCTTGGGCGGCCGTAGCGAAAAACGTGTTCCTATGACCCGCCTGCGCAAACGCGTGGCCGAGCGCCTGTTGGAAGCGAAGAACAGCACCGCGATGCTGACCACCTTCAACGAAATCAACATGCAGCCGATCATGGATCTGCGCAAGCAGTACGGCGAAGCCTTCGAAAAACGCCACGGTGTACGTCTGGGCTTTATGTCCTTCTACATCAAAGCGGTAGTCGAAGCGCTGAAACGCTTCCCGGAAGTGAACGCCTCTATCGACGGTAGCGATGTGGTTTACCACAACTACTTCGATATCAGCATTGCGGTATCGACCCCGCGTGGCCTGGTAACCCCGGTACTGCGTGACGTTGATTCCATGAGCATGGCGGACATCGAGAAGAAAATCAAAGAGCTGGCGATCAAAGGCCGTGACGGCAAATTGACCGTGGAAGAGCTGACTGGCGGTAACTTCACCATTACCAACGGCGGCGTGTTCGGTTCATTGATGTCTACTCCGATCATTAACCCACCGCAGAGCGCCATTCTGGGTATGCACGCCATCAAGGATCGCCCAATGGCGGTCAATGGTCAGGTCGTGATCCAGCCGATGATGTATCTGGCTCTGTCTTACGATCATCGTCTGATCGATGGCAAAGAGTCGGTGAGTTATCTGGTGACGGTGAAAGACATGCTGGAAGATCCGGCTCGTCTGCTGCTGGACGTTTAATCCCTGCAAGGGCGCGGTTTTTGCCGCGCCCACACCCTGTGCTATGTGGCCGATAAGTCATGCGGAATACCGCGAAAGTGACCCGGCTAAAACTTTCTGACCTGAATGGATAGAACATCATGAATTTACACGAATATCAGGCAAAACAGCTGTTTGCTCGGTATGGCATGCCAGCACCAACCGGTTACGCCTGTACCACTCCGCGTGAAGCAGAAGAAGCCGCATCTAAAATCGGCTCCGGCCCGTGGGTGGTAAAATGTCAGGTTCATGCTGGCGGCCGTGGTAAAGCTGGTGGCGTTAAAGTCGTTAACAGCAAAGAAGATATCCGTGCTTTTGCCGAAGCCTGGCTGGGTAAACGCCTGGTGACCTACCAGACCGATGCGCTGGGCCAGCCGGTTCACCAGATCCTGGTAGAAGCGGCCACTGATATCGACAAAGAGCTGTATCTGGGGGCGGTAGTTGACCGTGCCAGCCGTCGCGTAGTGTTTATGGCTTCTACCGAAGGCGGCGTTGAAATTGAGAAAGTTGCGGAAGAGACCCCGGAACTGATCCACAAAATGACCATCGATCCACTGGCAGGCCCACAGCCTTACCAGGGTCGTGAGCTGGCGTTCAAACTGGGCCTGACCGGTAAGCAAGTCGGCCAATTTGCCAAAATCTTTATGGGGCTGGCAACGCTGTTCCTGGAGCGCGATCTGGCGATGGTTGAGATCAACCCGCTGGTAGTGACCAAGCAGGGCGATCTGATCTGCCTGGATGGTAAGCTGGGTGCCGATGGCAACGCCCTGTTCCGCCAGTCCGAACTGCGTGAAATGCGTGATCCTTCTCAAGAAGACGAGCGTGAATCCCGTGCGGCCCAGTGGGAACTGAACTATGTCGCCCTCGACGGTAACATCGGTTGCATGGTGAACGGTGCAGGTCTGGCGATGGGTACCATGGACATCGTGAAACTGCACGGTGGCGAACCAGCCAACTTCCTGGATGTGGGCGGTGGCGCGACCAAAGAGCGCGTGACCGAAGCCTTCAAAATCATCCTGTCTGACGACAAGGTGAAAGCGGTACTGGTTAACATCTTCGGTGGCATCGTGCGTTGCGATCTGATCGCCGACGGTATCATTGGCGCGGTAGCTGAAGTGGGCGTTAACGTCCCGGTGGTAGTGCGCTTGGAAGGGAACAACGCCGAACTGGGCGCCAAGAAACTGGCGGACAGCGGTTTGAATATCATTGCTGCGACCAGCCTGACTGATGCGGCTCAGCAAGTTGTTGCGGCAGTGGAGGGTAAATAATGTCCATTTTAATCGATAAGAACACCAAAGTAATCTGCCAGGGTTTCACCGGTAGCCAGGGTACCTTCCACTCCGAACAAGCTATCGCTTACGGCACCAAAATGGTGGGTGGCGTGACTCCAGGCAAAGGCGGTACTCAGCACCTGGGTCTGCCAGTGTTCAACACCGTGCGTGAGGCTGTTGAAGCGACCGGCGCTACCGCGTCTGTTATCTACGTGCCAGCGCCATTCTGCAAAGATTCCATTCTGGAAGCTATCGATGCAGGCATCAAACTGATCATCACCATCACTGAAGGCATCCCGACCCTGGATATGCTGACCGTGAAAGTGAAGCTGGATGAAGCCGGCGTGCGCATGATCGGCCCGAACTGCCCTGGTGTGATCACCCCAGGCGAATGCAAGATCGGTATCATGCCTGGCCATATTCACCTGCCAGGTAAGGTGGGCATCGTTTCCCGTTCAGGTACCCTGACCTATGAAGCGGTAAAACAAACCACTGACGCCGGTCTGGGGCAGTCTACCTGCGTCGGTATCGGTGGTGACCCGATCCCGGGTTCCAACTTTATCGATATCCTGAAGTTGTTCCAGGAAGATCCACAGACCGAAGCTATCGTGATGATCGGTGAGATTGGCGGCAGCGCGGAAGAAGAAGCGGCGGCCTATATCAAAGAGCACGTCACCAAGCCGGTAGTCGGTTATATCGCCGGTGTTACTGCACCGAAAGGCAAGCGTATGGGCCATGCTGGCGCCATCATTGCCGGCGGCAAAGGGACTGCGGATGAGAAGTTCGCGGCTCTGGAAGCGGCAGGGGTTAAAACCGTACGCAGCCTGGCTGATATCGGTGATGCAGTGAAGGCGATCCTGAATCGTTAGTACCGTATAGCAAATAATAATATCTCGACATGTTTGGCCGCCTTTGGGCGGCCTTTTTTGTATGTCACTGAGAGAGAAGGGCGTTTTGCAAGGCATTGTTGCTGGAGGTGCGAGCTGACCACTCAGTGCTTGCAGGTTCTGGGATCAACCTCGCAACATGGTCTATGATTACTTAGCAAAAAGCAGATTTGTGAGTTAACTCACTACAATCGCCATTGAAAATAAAAAGTTAATATCTATCGAATGGTAATGCTGAAGTAATACAATTGGGGATATTTTAAATTACATTTATTTAACACAAAGATATCAATAAAAAACAATTAAACCATTGCTTAACATGGGCGCTGGGAAATTACAGTAAAATGTGTAATGAGCCTAGCAATAATATGCAGATAGGCTTAAATTGTTTTAGATCAATATTGGCCTAGCTACCTATTTAGGCTGATTTTTGACCTGTGGCCAAAAGTCCAACCTGCGTCACGCAAATACCTATTTATTGTATGGGCTTTGGCGAGTATCATGCCATTGTGTAATTATGGATGGTTGATCTTGTTGCATTTGTTACCCGCTGTCGGTTTTCATTGGTGCGTTTTGCTCCCGCCCCTCGTGGTCTGGCTCTGAACGTACGGTTGAAAGCGGAGAGGCTGGATCAAATTTTGTTGTGTTTAAGGGCATTCACTGCGGGGCGTTACCGGCTACTCTTTCGGGAGTAATACCGATAACCGCAAGTCGGAGTCTTCCTGCGAGGAGCAAGGAGTCAAGATGTTTGATATTGTCGAACTGTCGCGCTTACAGTTTGCTTTAACGGCGATGTACCACTTCCTATTTGTCCCATTAACGCTGGGTATGGCGTTTTTGCTGGCAATTATGGAAACGGTATATGTGCTGTCCGGCAAACAAATTTATAAAGATATGACCAAATTCTGGGGCAAGTTATTTGCAATCAACTTTGCTCTGGGTGTGGCCACCGGGTTGACCATGGAGTTCCAGTTCGGGACCAACTGGTCGTACTTCTCTCATTACGTCGGTGACATCTTCGGGGCCCCGCTGGCTATCGAAGGTCTGATGGCGTTCTTCCTGGAATCGACGCTGGTCGGTCTGTTCTTCTTCGGCTGGGATCGCCTGAGCAAGATCCAGCACATGACGGTCACCTGGTTTGTTGCCCTCGGCTCAAACCTGTCTGCGTTGTGGATCCTGGTCGCCAACGGCTGGATGCAAAACCCAATCGCCTCCGACTTCAACTTTGAAACCATGCGTATGGAGATGCTCAGCTTCTCCGAGCTGGTCTTCAACCCGGTTGCACAGGTGAAGTTCGTTCACACCGTAGCTGCTGGCTACACCACCGGCGCGATGTTCGTGCTGGGTATCAGCTCTTACTATCTGCTGAAAGGGCGTGACGTTGCTTTTGCCAAGCGTTCATTCGCCATTGCTGCCAGCTTCGGTATGGCTGCTATCCTTTCCGTTATCGTGCTGGGTGATGAATCCGGTTACGAAATGGGGGACGTGCAGAAAACCAAACTGGCTGCCATTGAAGCCGAATGGGAAACTCAACCGGCTCCGGCCGCATTTACCCTGTTCGGTATTCCGAACCAGGAGAAAATGGAGAACTCCTTCTCGATTCAAATTCCTTGGGCGCTCGGCCTGATTGCTACCCGTTCTATCGACACCCCGGTTATCGGCCTGCGCGATCTGATGGCACAGCACCAGGTACGTATCCGTAACGGTATGAAGGCTTACCAACTGCTGGAAGAGCTGCGTAGCGGTAATACCGATCCGGCAGTGCGTACCGCATTCAACGATACCAAACAGGATCTGGGCTACGGCATGCTGCTCAAGCGCTATACCGAAAACGTCACCGACGCAACGGAAGCGCAGATCCAGCAGGCAACCAAAGATTCTATCCCGCGCGTTGCTCCACTGTACTTCGCCTTCCGTATCATGGTGGCGGCTGGCGTGTTGATGCTGTTTATCATCGGCCTGTCATTCTTGAGCGTGGTACGTGGTCGTATCGGTCAGAAGAAATGGCTGCTTCGCGCTGCGCTGTTCGGCCTGCCATTACCATGGATTGCCGTTGAAGCGGGCTGGTTCGTGGCAGAGTATGGCCGTCAGCCGTGGGCGATAGGTGAGGTGCTGCCAACCGCAGTCGCCACCTCTTCGCTGACCGCAGGCGACATTCTGTTCTCAATGGGGCTGATATGCGGCTTGTACACCCTGTTCCTGGTGGCTGAAATGTACCTGATGTTCAAGTTTGCACGTCTGGGTCCAAGCAGCCTGAAAACTGGCCGCTACCACTTTGAACAACCGACTGCCGCCGTGCAGGAAGCGCGCTAAACAGGAGTCCAAGATATGTTTGATTACGAAGTACTGCGATTTATCTGGTGGCTCCTGGTTGGCATCTTGCTGATCGGTTTCGCCGTCACCGATGGTTTCGATATGGGTGTCGGTATTCTGATGCGCATCATCGGTAAAACCGATACCGAGCGCCGGGTAATGATCAACGCCATTGCCCCGCACTGGGACGGTAACCAGGTGTGGTTGATCACCGCCGGTGGCGCATTGTTTGCCGCCTGGCCAATGGTTTATGCTGCCGCGTTCTCTGGTTTCTATGTGGCCATGATCCTGGTGCTGGCTGCCTTGTTCTTCCGCCCGGTCGGTTTTGACTACCGCTCGAAGCTGGAAAACAGCACCTGGCGTAACATGTGGGACTGGGGCATCTTTGTTGGTAGCTTCGTGCCTGCGGTGGTGTTCGGCGTGGCGTTCGGTAACCTGTTACAGGGCGTGCCGTTCCATATCGATGAATATCTGCGTCTGTTCTATACCGGCAACTTCTTCCAACTGTTGAACCCGTTTGGTTTGCTGGCCGGTATTGTCAGCCTGACCATGCTGGTGACTCAGGGGGCAACCTACCTGCAGATGCGTACCACTGCCGAGATTCACCTGCGCTCACGCGCTGCGGCGCAGATTTCTGCGCTGGTGATGGGCGTATGCTTCCTGTTGGCGGGTATCTGGCTGGTGAAAGGTATCGACGGTTTCGTGATCACCTCAGCACTGGATACGGCAGCGGAATCCAACCCACTGCGTAAAGAAGTGGCTCATCAGGCGGGTGCCTGGTTGATCAACTTCAATAAGTATCCATCCCTGTGGGCACTGCCGGCGTTGGGCGTGGTTCTGCCACTGTTCACTATCCTGTTTGCCCGTTTGGACAAAGCTGCGATGGCGTTCCTGAGTTCATCACTGACGATTGCCTGTGTGATCCTGACGGCTGGGGTAACCATGTTCCCGTTCGTTATGCCATCAAGCACCGTGCCTAACGTCAGTCTGACCATGTGGGATGCGACTTCCAGCCTGTTCACGCTGCAGGTGATGACCGTTGTTGCCATTATCTTCGTGCCAATCGTTCTGGCGTACACCGCTTGGGCGTACTACAAAATGTTTGGTCGCCTGGATAAGAACTTCATCGAAAAAAATAAGCATTCGCTGTACTAAGCAAAAGGAGCTAAACCATGTGGTATTTTGCCTGGATCCTCGGAACGCTTCTTGCCTGTGCCTTCGGTATCATCACGGCGCTGGCGCTTGAGCACAGTGAAGATTCAAAAGCGCAGCAAGACGGTAAGTGATGAGTTCGTCACTGGTGGATAAGCTGTACGCTATCACCGACAAGGGCCCGGTTCGGGCCCTTTCATTGGTGCTGGCGGTGATTTTGGCGGGATGTATCTTTTGGGATCCTAGCCGTTTTGCAGCACGTACCAGCTCGTTAGAGATCTGGCAGGGCATCTTGCTGATCTGGGCGGTATGTGCGGGCATCGTTCACGGTGTCGGCTTCCGGTCACAGAGCACGTTTTGGCGTGCATTTTTCGCGCCATTACCTGCAATTGTGATCCTGGCCGCAGGATTACTTTACGTTTCTTTATAATCTATTACGCATCCCCCATGTTATGGGCCGTTCAGGCCCATAATTATTTTCATTCCCATTCAGTAACCCATTCCCAACCCGATCCGTCTTGCGTATAGTAGCAATCGTTCAATTGCCTTGGTTTGGAAGTCTCGTGAGTATTAAGTTGTTTCGATGGCCGGTTCGTGTTTACTTTGAAGACACCGATGCCGGTGGTGTGGTCTACCACGCCCGTTACGTCGCTTTTTATGAAAGAGCGCGCACCGAGATGCTGCGTCAACATAACTTTCATCAACAGCAGCTGCTCAGTGAAGAACATGTCGCTTTCGCTGTCCGGCGTATGACGGTGGATTATCTGTCACCAGCTCGTCTTGACGATCTGCTGGAAGTGCAGAGCAAAATCACCTCAATACGCGGGGCTTCTCTTACGTTTGCTCAACGCATTGTTAATTCTGACGGTACTCTCTTGAGTCAGGCCGATGTATTGATTGCATGCATTGATCCACACCAAATGAAGCCGATAGCGCTTCCTAAGTCTATTGTCGCGGAGTTTAAGCAGTGACTGACATGAACATCCTAGATCTATTCTTGAAGGCGAGCCTGCTGGTCAAGTTTATCATGCTGATTTTGATATGCTTTTCAGTGGCTTCTTGGGCGATCATCATCCAGCGGACCCGCATCCTCAATGCGGCCACTCGCGACGCCGAAGCCTTCGAAGACAAATTCTGGTCTGGTATCGAGCTTTCCCGTCTGTATCAGGAAAGCCAGGCGCGTCGCGATAGCCTGACTGGCTCAGAGCAGATTTTCCATTCCGGTTTCAAAGAGTTTGCCCGTTTGCACCGCGCTAACAGCCATGCGCCGGAGTCGGTGATCGAAGGCGCAACGCGTGCGATGCGTATTTCGATGAATCGAGAGCTGGAAACGCTGGAAAACCATATTCCTTTCCTCGGCACCGTGGGTTCCATCAGCCCGTATATCGGCCTGTTTGGTACCGTGTGGGGGATCATGCACGCCTTTATCGCCCTGGGCGCGGTAAAACAAGCCACCTTGCAGATGGTAGCACCGGGTATCGCCGAAGCGTTGATCGCCACGGCCATCGGTCTGTTTGCCGCGATCCCTGCCGTTATGGCCTATAACCGCCTAAACCAGCGCGTTAACAAGCTTGAGCAGAATTACGACAACTTTATGGAAGAGTTCACCGCTATTCTGCATCGTCAGGCCTTCTCCAGCGACAGCAAATAAGAAGTAGGAGGGTAGCATGGCGAGAGTTCGTGGTCGTAACAAGCGTGAGCTGAAGTCGGAAATCAACATTGTTCCGCTGCTGGACGTCTTGTTGGTGCTGTTGCTGATCTTTATGGCAACTGCACCAATCATCACCCAAAGCGTTGAAGTTGATTTGCCTGATGCCACCGATTCCAAGACGGTGTCCAGTGATGATAATCCACCGGTGATCCTGGAAGTTTCCGGCGTAGGTCAGTACACCCTGGTGGTTGATCACAACCGTATGGAGCTGTTGCCGCCTGAGCAGGTGGCAGCCGAAGCCAAGTCGCGTCTGGCAGCTAATCCGAAGACGGTGTTTTTGATCGGTGGGGCCAAGGAAGTACCGTACGATGAGATTATCAAGGCATTGAATATTCTGCATCAGGCGGGTGTCGCTTCCGTAGGGTTGATGACCCAGCCAATCTAACCGTAAGGTCAGTGGCAACCCGGTTCCTGCCCTGTGGCGCAGGAACCCCGTTTAAGCAGCAGTTTTTGGGATTCTATTTTGGTAAAGGCAACTGAGCAAAATGATAAGCTGAACCGCTCCGTGATTGTATCGGTGGTTCTGCACATTCTATTGATTGCCCTGTTGATTTGGGGTTCGCTGTACGAAAATACTGAAATGAGTAGTGCAGGCGGTGGCGGTGATGGTTCCGTGGTCGGGGCCGTGATGGTCGATCCAGGGGCGGTGGTAGAGCAGTACAATCGCCAGCAACAACAGAGCAGCGATGCACAGCGTGCAGAAAAGCAGCGCCAGAAGAAGGCGGAGCAACAGGCTGAAGAGCTGCAGCAGAAGCAGGCGGCGGAACAGCAGCGCCTGAAAGAACTGGAACAAGAGCGTTTGGCCGCGCAGGAAAAAGCCGCGCAGGACGCCAAGGCACAGGCCGAACAGCAGAAGAAAGCTGCCGAGCAGCAACAGCAAGCCGCTGAGCAGCAGAAAGCAGCAGAAGCCGCTGCGGCGAAGGCCAAAGAACAACAGAAGGCAGCTGAGCAAGCTGCGGCAAAAGCTAAAGCTGAGGCGGATAAAATAGCCAAGGCGCAGGCAGACGCACAGAAGAAAGCCGAAGCGGAAGCCAAGAAAGAAGCTGCCGCTGCCGCCGCTGCTAAAAAGCAGGCGGAAGAGGCGAAGAAAGAAGCCGCTGCGGCCGCTGAACAGAAAGCAGCTGAGGCTGCAGAGAAGAAAGCCGCTGCCGACGCTGAGAAAAAAGCTGCCGCAGAAGAAGCGAAAAAAGCCGCCGCTGCCGAGAAGGCTGCTGCCGCCAAGAAAGCCGCAGATGCCAAGAAGAAGGCCGCTGCTGAAGCAGCCAAACAGTCTGCTGATGTAGATGACTTATTCGGTAGCTTGGCCGATGGTAAAAACGCGCCGAAAGGTGGCGGTGCCAAGGCTAAAGGTGACGCAGCCAAGGCGCAAGGTGAGGGGAATGCCAAAACTGCAGGGGCAAGTGGAGCGGATATCAGTGGTTATAAGAGTCAGATTCAGGCCGCTATCAAGAGCAAGTTCTATGATGCTGGTTTGTATGTGGGCAAAACCTGTGATTTGCGTATTAAGCTAAGACCTGATGGCTTTATGTATGAAGTGGAGGCTGTGGGGGGCGATCCTGCCTTGTGTCAGGCTGCTGTTGCAGCTGCAAAACAGGCGCGTATTCCTAAACCGCCAAGTGATGCAGTTTATCAGCAATTTAAGAGTTCTATACTTGAATTTAAGCCGCAATAACTGTTGTTATAGCTGAGTTAAACGCATGGATGTACCAAGGTAACCAACAGGGAATATGTAGTGTTGTTGGCGTTGGTTTGTTAAAATTCTGCTAAATTATCGCAGGCATACCGCCTGGATAAGGGAGATGAGATGAAGCAGGCATTTCGAGTAGCGTTAGGTCTTATTGTTCTGTGGGCATCCGTGCTGCACGCGGAAGTTCGCATTGAAATCACCCAAGGGGTCGACTCTGCTCGTCCAATTGGCGTGGTGCCGTTTAAATGGGCGGGCCCAGGCACGCCACCGGAAGATGTTGGCCAGATCGTTGGCGCAGATCTCCGTAACAGTGGCAAATTCAACCCGATTGATGTGGCACGTATGCCGCAGCAGCCAACCACCGCGTCTGAAGTAACGCCAGCGGCCTGGACTGCGCTAGGCATCGATGCCGTAGTGGTTGGCCAGGTTCAGCCTGGTGCCGACGGCAGCTATCTGGTTTCCTACCAACTGGTCGATACTTCAGGTTCGCCTGGCACCGTATTGGCACAAAACCAGTTTAAAGTGACCAAACAGTGGCTGCGTTATGCGGCTCATACCGCCAGTGATGGCGTATTTGAGAAGCTGACCGGTATCAAGGGCGCATTCCGTACCCGTATCGCTTACGTGGTGCAGACCAACGGCGGGAAATTCCCGTACGAGCTGCGCGTATCGGATTACGATGGCTATAACCAGGTTCCAGTGCATCGTTCACCAGAGCCACTGATGTCACCAGCCTGGTCGCCGGATGGCAGCAAACTGGCCTACGTGACCTTTGAGAGCGGCAAATCTGCGCTGGTGATCCAGAATCTGTCTGATGGTGCTATCCGTCAGGTAGCTTCATTCCCACGTCACAACGGTGCTCCTGCTTTCTCTCCAGATGGTAGCCGCTTGGCATTCGCGCTGTCTAAAACTGGCAGCCTGAACCTGTACGTGATGAACTTGGGCTCTGGCCAAATCAGCCAGATCACCGATGGTCGTAGCAACAACACCGAACCAAGCTGGTTCCCAGATGGTCAATCTCTGGCTTATACCTCTGACCAGGGCGGTCGCCCACAGATTTATAAGGTTGGTGCCAACGGCGGCGCACCACAGCGTCTGACCTGGGAAGGTGCCCAGAATCAGGACTCTGATGTCAGCTTCGACGGTAAATTCCTGGTGATGGTGAGCTCCAATAATGGGGTTCAGCATATCGCCAAACAAGATCTCGGATCGGGAGCCGTTCAAATGTTAACGGACACGTTCCTGGATGAAACGCCTAGTATCGCACCAAACGGCACCATGGTGATCTATAGCTCCACGCAAGGTATGGGCTCCGTGCTGCAGTTGGTATCGACTGATGGGCGCTTCAAAGCGCGTCTTCCGGCAACCGATGGACAGGTCAAATTCCCTGCCTGGTCGCCGTATCTGTGATGCATGTTTAAAATATGTATGGCAAAAACTATAAAAGGATCAAAGAAATGCAACTGAACAAAGTGCTGAAAGGGCTTCTGCTGGCACTGCCAGTTCTGGCTGTAGCAGCTTGTAGTTCTAACAAAAGCGCTAATAACGATCAATCCGGTATGGGCGCTGGCACTGGTACAGAAAACGGCAGCAGCAACCTGTCTTCTGAAGAACAAGCACGTCTGCAGATGCAAGAACTGCAACGTAACAACATTGTTTACTTCGGCCTGGACAAATATGACGTCAGCTCTGAGTTCGCTCAGATGCTGGATGCGCATGCTGCTTTCCTGCGTAACAACCCATCCTACAAAGTGACTGTTGAAGGTCACGCGGATGAGCGCGGCACGCCAGAATACAACATCGCTCTGGGTGAGCGTCGTGCTAATGCAGTTAAAATGTACCTGCAAGGCAAAGGCGTTTCTGCTGACCAAATCTCTATCGTTTCTTACGGTAAAGAAAAACCAGCAGTACTGGGCCACGACGAAGCAGCCTATGCTAAAAACCGTCGTGCCGTTCTGGTTTACTAAGAGAATCGCATGAACAGTAACTTCAGACGTCACTTGTTGAGTCTGGCGTTACTGGTTGGCGTAGCGGTCCCATGGGCCGCTACTGCCCAAGCGCCAATCAGTAATGTCGGGTCCGGCTCGGTCGAAGACCGTGTCACATCACTTGAGCGTATCAGTAATGCTCAGGGCCAGCTTTTGAACCAACTCCAGCAACAACTCTCTGACAACCAACGCGATATCGATACGCTCCGTGGGCAGATCCAGGAAAGTCAGTATCAGTTGAATCAGGTAGTTGAACGCCAGAAACAGATCTATCAACAGATGGATAGCCTTAGCCAGGGTGGCGCACAGAATTCCGCTGGTGCAGCAGCAGGGGCCGCAGGTGGTACAGCCGCCGCGGCGTCTTCTGACGGCGCTGGCAGCGCTCCTGCGGGTGCGACAGCCGCTGCGGCTAGTACGGGCGATGAAAACAGCGACTACAACGCCGCTGTTTCACTGGCGCTGGAAAAAAAGCAGTATGACCAGGCGATCTCCGCTTTTCAGGCTTTCATAAAGCAGTATCCGAAATCCAATTACCTGCCTAATGCCAACTATTGGCTGGGCCAGTTGTACTACAACAAGGGTAAGAAGGAAGACGCGGCATACTATTATGCAGTGGTGGTTAAGAGTTACCCAAAATCACCCAAGGCGCCGGACGCAATGTATAAAGTTGGGGTGATCATGCAGGAAAAAGGGCAGGCTGATAAAGCCAAAGCCGTTTACCAGCAGGTGATCAAATCGTACCCGACCAGCGATGCGGCCAAGCAGGCCAAGAAACGCGAAGCGAGTTTGTAAGTAAAAATCGAGCCCAGAAGTTAGTCGATTTGACCGAATTCTGGGCTCATTCGCGTGAAGAACAAGCAGTTGAACCTATTGCGCCAAAATTTAGGTTGCGCTGCTGAGATAAATTAGTAATATATGCCGCCGTTGCCAAGACAACTTGCAAGATGTTAAAGCAGCTAGGAAATTAGTAGTAAACCACATCAGTGGGTCGTTAGCTCAGTTGGTAGAGCAGTTGACTTTTAATCAATTGGTCGCAGGTTCGAATCCTGCACGACCCACCAATTCTTAATGGGTTGGTAAAGCTGGAATCGTGAAGGATGAGAACCGTCAAAGGTTCGAGCCGACCGTAGGGAGACCACGGCATGGCCGCTAATCCTGCACGACCCACCAATTCATAGTGAATTGGTTATGAGTGGAGTAGTAACCACGACAGTGGGTGATTAGCTCAGTTGGTAGAGCATCTCCTTTACACGGAGGGGGTCGGCGGTTCGAGCCCGTCATCACCCACCACTACAGTGGGTCGTTAGCTCAGTTGGTAGAGCAGTTGACTTTTAATCAATTGGTCGCAGGTTCGAATCCTGCACGACCCACCATTTTTAAGATTTATTTGTGAGTCAAATCGTGAGGATGAGAACCGTTAAAAGTTCGAGCCGAGCGAAGCGAGACAACGGCAATAGCCGTTAATCCTGCCAGACCCACCATTATGTGCATTCGAGTCCTTCCTCGTTGCTCTCGTATTAAGAAGTAAACCACGTCAGTGGGTCGTTAGCTCAGTTGGTAGAGCAGTTGACTTTTAATCAATTGGTCGCAGGTTCGAATCCTGCACGACCCACCAATTCTTGATGAATTGGTAAAGCATTGCAGTCGAGTCCCTCTCGTTGCTAACGCGGTTCAGCAGTAAACCACATCAGTGGGTCGTTAGCTCAGTTGGTAGAGCAGTTGACTTTTAATCAATTGGTCGCAGGTTCGAATCCTGCACGACCCACCATCTTCAAGAATTCTCAGTAATCAAATCCCAGCAATAAAATTGCATATCGCACCAGTCGTGTAGGTGAGATCCTGCGCTCAGGTTCGAGTCTCGCTTGCGAGACAACGGCGGCAGCCGGTCATCCTGCCAGACCCACCATCTTAAAAATTCCAAAGTACTAAACTCCAGCGCACCATATCGCACCAGTCGTGCGGGTGAGATCCTGCGTTCAGGTTCGAGTCTCGCTTGCGAGACAACGGCGGCGGCCGGTCATCCTGCCAGACCCACCATCTTAAAGAATTCTCAGTAATAAAATCCCAGCAATAAAATCGCATATTGAACCAGTCGTGTAGGTGAGATCCTGCGCTCAGGTTCGAGTCTCGCTTGCGAGACAACGGCGGCAGCCGGTCATCCTGCCAGACCCACCAGTTCTTGAATCGTACTCCCGTCTAACTTGCCTTTAATTCCTCAACACTTAATCTCGCCAATTTATCGGTCAGGTGGGCGCAGCATGCAGCGCCCCTACTTTGCTCAGCCTGTGTATTGCCAGCCGCCGCTCCCTTTTGTAATCCGAGATTTTCAATCTAATAAACAAATAAAGCCAAAAAAAGAAATGTTCAGCGACTTTTAGCCAAAAATTAGGTATTTTGTTTAGTATATAAAACGAAGCGGTTGAGCAAGCGGCAAGATACAGCCTAAAAAGCAGACCCACAGCCTAGCATAGAGATAACAGCGATGAGTGAAATGTTTGATGTCAATGCGGCGATATATCCATTCCCGCCGAAACCGGTGCCGTTAGACGTCGCAGAGAAGGCTTTTTATCGGCAGAAGATCAAAACCTTGCTCAAGCAGCGTGATGCGGTCCTGGTAGCCCATTACTACACCGATCCGGAGATCCAGGCACTGGCCGAAGAGACTGGTGGCTGTGTCGCCGATTCACTGGAGATGGCGCGTTTCGGCAGCCAACATCCTGCGTCTACTTTGCTGGTTGCTGGCGTGCGTTTTATGGGGGAAACGGCCAAAATCCTCAGCCCGGAAAAACAGGTGCTGATGCCAACGCTGCATGCCGAGTGCTCGCTGGACCTCGGTTGTCCTGAGGCGGAGTTTGCCGCGTTCTGCGACAGCCATCCTGATCGGACAGTGGTGGTTTACGCCAATACTTCCGCCGCCGTCAAAGCGCGTGCCGATTGGGTGGTCACTTCCAGCATTGCCGTTGAGCTGATTGAACATCTCGATAGCCTGGGGGAGAAAATCATCTGGGCGCCGGATCGCCATCTGGGCAACTATGTGCAGAAGCAGACCGGCGCAGACGTACTATGCTGGCAGGGGGCCTGTATCGTGCATGACGAGTTTAAAACCCAGGCACTGATACGTATGAAAGCCCTATATCCGGAGGCCGCGATACTGGTGCATCCAGAGTCACCGCAGGCGATTGTCGATCTGGCTGATGCCGTCGGTTCGACCAGCCAACTGATCCAGGCGGCGGTAACCTTGCCCAACCGGCAACTGATCGTGGCCACCGATCGCGGTATCTTCTACAAGATGCAGCAAGCTTGTCCGGATAAAGAACTGTTTGAAGCCCCTACTGCCGGCGAGGGGGCCACCTGTCGCAGCTGTGCCCACTGCCCGTGGATGGCGATGAACGGCCTGAAGGCCATTGCCGAAGGGTTGGAACAAGGCGGTTCACAGCATGAGATTTTTGTTGATGGCGCACTGCGTGAGCAGGCGCTTATTCCGCTCAACCGCATGCTGGACTTTGCAGCGCAGTTGAAAATGCAGGTTAAAGGCAACGCCTGAATCCAGGCTGACGTTTTATAAGGAAGACATATGAGCTTTTTCAGCACTGGCAACATTCTGGTCCATATTCCGATTGGTGCAGGGGGGTATGACCTGTCGTGGATTGAGGCCATCGGTACGCTGTTTGGTTTACTCTGTATCTGGTATGCCAGCAAAGAGAAAATCATCAACTATCTGTTTGGGCTGATCAACGTCACGCTGTTTGCGGTGATCTTCTTCCAGATCCAACTGTACGCCAGCCTGTTGCTGCAACTGTTTTTCTTCGTGGCCAATATTTACGGCTGGTACGCCTGGAGCCGCCAGACGCAGGATAATCAGGCGGAATTGCAGATCCGTTGGTTGCCACTGCCTAAAGCATTGGCATGGGGGGCGGTGTGCGTGGTTGGTATCGCGTTGATGACGTTTAATATCGACCGGGTATTTGCCTACCTGACACAAATTGCGGTGGCGGTCATGCAGGGGCTGGGTCTTAACGTACAGATGCCAGAACTGCAACCGGACGCTTTCCCGTTCTGGGATTCTGCCATGATGGTGCTGTCTATCGTCGCCATGATCCTTATGACGCGAAAATACGTCGAAAACTGGCTGCTGTGGGTAGTGATTGATGTGATCAGCGTGGCGATCTTTGCTTACCAGGGCGTGTACGCCATGGCGCTGGAATACGTCATTTTGACGCTGATTGCGCTCAATGGCTCTTGGCTATGGATACGCAGCGCCGCGAAGAATCACTCCCAACCGCTTTCTTCAGCACCTTAGTACGCCAGGGGCGCAACAAGCACCCCTGGATGTTAATGATGATGCCCCAGATGGCCGGAGTGTGAGTGGTCACTCGCAATGCCGCAGTCAGGGGTATCACAATGCTGGTACTCCATCTGGATCGTCGCATGGCCAATCTGGTAATGCTCCAGCAAATAGGCCTGGATGCGGCGTAACAGACCGTCATGATCGTGGGGTGGGATCACCTGGGCGTGGAGCGTCATCAGCTTTTGTTCGCCAATCTGCCAGACATGCACGTGATGGATGTTACGCACTTCCGGAATATTCAGGCACAAATCCTTTTGCAGTTTATTGATATCTACCTCCTGCGGTGTTCCCTCCAGCAGTTCATGGAAACTCTCCTTCAGCAGGCGCCAGGCGCTGCGCAATACCAGGCAGGAAACCAGGACCGAGAGTATCGGATCGATGGGGGTCCAGCCGGTAGTGAGAATGATGATGGCTGCTGCGATCGCCCCGACTGAGCCGAGCAGGTCGCCAAGAACATGTAGGGCGGCGGCACGCACGTTGATATTTTTCTCTTCATTGCCGCGGTGCAGCAGCCAGAAGGCGAACAGGTTAGCCAGCAGACCCGCTACGGCGATCACCAGCATTGGGGTACCCATCACTGGCTGTGGTTCGAAGAAACGCCGTACGGCTTCCCACAGGATGAATACGACGATCAGCAGTAATGCGGTAGCATTGATAAAGGCGGCCAAGGTGGTCAGGCGCAGATAGCCAAAAGTATGGCGGGCGTTGGGTTTTCGCTGTGAGAAGTGCACCGCCATCAACGCGACGAGCAGGGCTGCGGAGTCCGTCAGCATATGCCCGGCGTCTGCCAGCAGCGCCAGTGAGCCAGAAAGTAATCCGCCAATGGCCTCAACAACCATGAACAGGGTGGTGACTAAAAATGCGGCTAGTAGGCGCTTACTGTTGCCGTCTTTAGGCTGATGGACATGGGAAGCTCCAGACATTACTTATCCTTTTGCAAAATTTGTCGGGTGCCAAAGTCTAAGTTTGGCCGTTACTTAGCTCATTATAGGCGTCCTTGGTAGAGAGCTGAATATTTGCCGATAGCGATTATGGGATCTAAAGGTGATTTACAGCGCCAGCCTCACAAGCTAGATTGGTAAAATCTACTCTACGCGCTGTGCGATACACCCGATACCGAATGGAAAAGTGATGAATTACCAAAACGACGACTTACGTATTAAAGAAATCAAGGAACTCCTGCCGCCAGTGGCCCTGTTGGAAAAGTTTCCGGCTTCGGCTCAGGCAGCAGAGACGGTGTCACTGGCTCGCCAATCGATCCACAACATCCTGCGTGGCAATGACGATCGCCTGTTGGTGGTGATTGGGCCTTGTTCCATTCACGATACCAAAGCGGCGAAAGAGTATGCCGCGCGCCTGATGACCCTGCGCCAGGAGCTCAACGGTGAGCTGGAAGTGGTGATGCGGGTCTATTTCGAAAAACCACGTACCACCGTTGGCTGGAAAGGGCTGATCAACGATCCGCAGATGGATAACAGCTTCCAGATTAACGAAGGCCTGCGCTTGGCGCGTAAGCTGCTGCTGGATATCAATGACGGCGGTTTGCCTGCTGCGGGCGAGTTCCTTGATATGATCACTCCGCAATACCTGGCAGATTTGATGAGCTGGGGAGCTATCGGCGCACGCACCACGGAATCCCAGGTGCATCGTGAACTGGCTTCTGGCCTGTCTTGCCCGGTGGGCTTCAAAAACGGCACCGACGGCACCATCAAGGTCGCGATCGATGCTATCAATGCCGCAGGCGCACCGCACTGTTTCCTGTCCGTCACCAAATGGGGTCATTCCGCGATTGTTAACACCAGCGGCAATGGCGACTGCCACATTATTCTGCGTGGCGGCAAAGAGCCAAACTACAGCGCGGCCCATGTGAAAGAAGTGAAAGAGGGTCTGGCCAAAGCGGGCTTACCTGCACAGGTGATGATCGACTTCAGCCACGCCAACAGCAGCAAGCAGTTTAAAAAACAGCTGGAGGTGAACGCGGACGTTTGCCAGCAACTGCGTGGTGGTGAAAAAGCCATTATCGGGGTGATGATCGAAAGCCACCTGGTGGAAGGAAATCAAAACCTGGAAAGCGGCGAGCCGCTGGTTTACGGCAAAAGCGTGACCGATGCCTGTATTGGCTGGGAAGATACCGAAACCGTACTGCGCGATCTGGCCGCAGCGGTGAAGGCGCGCCGTAGCCGATAAGCTAACCGTGTTTGTGGCCCTGTAGCATTGCTGCGGGGCCAAGTTTAGTGTGGTTTTAAGAAATGCCTCATGCAACAATATCACCAGAACAAAATCTGACGTTATACTAATTTTGTAGAGCTTTCCTCGTTCTGCTGGGCCTTTTCTGATGATAATAAGTCGGTGTTACCGGCTATACTTTTTATTTCCAGGAAACATCTTATTTGGCCCGCCGCGGTTTTCATCTTGCGTAACTGTTACTCGTTAAACACAATTTGCTCTTGCCGCACGGTATGATTATGATGATGCGTTTTTTACAACCAAAATACCCAATCTAAAAATAAGGGCATGATGGTGAATGACTTTAATTTCAGGATGAATAGCTGATGGAAAACAATAGTTCTCGGCATCAAATTTATTTTCGTGGTACGGGTGGGGAGTATTTCGCAATCTGGCTGGTTAACATATTACTGACGGCTATTACGTTGGGAATATACTCAGCTTGGGCAACGGTGCGTCGTCGTCGTTATTTTTATGGCAATACCGAATTGAATGGCGACCGCTTTGATTACCACGCGCAGCCAATGCAAATCCTCAAGGGCCGTCTGCTGGTGATCGGCGCCGTGATCCTGTTCTATATTCTTTTATTTATCAACCCATTGCTTGGCATGGTAGCCATGCTGGCACTCCTTGCGTTGATCCCTTGGATTATTATCCGTAGCTGGCGTTATAACGCGATTATGTCTAGCTATCGTGGTGTTCGCTTCAATTACTTATGCCAAACCGGGCGCGCCTACTGGGTATTACTGTTCTGCCCGATACTGCTAGTGATTGGTCTGTATGCGGTTATGATCGTATTGGGTGTGATTGGCAGCAGTCTGGGCAGCCCGACTGCGATCATTGTGTTGGCAGCTATTACGGTCATCCTGTTTGTGCCGATGCTGGCCGCAATCAATGGTATCCTGGCGACCCTGCAACATGATCTGTATGTGAACAACCTGCGTTTTGGCACTTCACCATTTGTGGCCAAATTCAAGAAAGCGGAGTTCATTAAGATTGCGCTGTTCAGCCTGCTGATCTTCTTGCCATTCCTGGTCATCGCCTTGGTATTGGTTGGCTCGTTCTTTGTCAGCTTATTCCAAATGGCGCTGTTTGGCGGTATGTCCGATGCAATGCTGCAAGCCCAGATGGCAAATAATATTGGTAGCCTGTTCATGATGATGTTGGTGCTGTTGCTAGGTGTGATGGTATCCAGCAGTTATATGGTTGTCGCTCAGCGTAACTACGTATTTAACCAAACCACCTTGCAAGGCGAGGTTAAACTGCGTTCTTCCATGCAGACTCTGCCGTATATGGGACTGTTGATCACCAACAGCCTGATCACCGTGTTCTCATTGGGCCTTGCAGCCCCGGTGGCCCATGTACGTCATGCTCGCTATATTGCTGAGTCAACTCAGGTTGAAGGCGATCTGTCGCTATTGTCGGTACAGGCTCATCACGATACGGCTAATACCGCTATCGCTGAAGAAGCCGTACAGGCGCTCGATCTGGGCACCAGTTTTTGAGTAAAGACTGATGATCCTTGAAGGACACTATCAGTGCCCTGGCCGGGCCGCCCAACAGGCGGCCCGGCTGCTGTTAAACGATATGGGCGATGGGGTAACGCTGCAATATGATGGCGAACATCGCTATTTTTCTTTAGCGCAAATTACCGTTTCCGAGTCATTGGGTCGCATTCCGCTGACCCTGACCTTCCCAGACGGTGGCAGGTTTGTGCCCGCCGATGATGCATTATTCCGCCAGTGGTTTTATCAACGCCGTTCACCGGGGTTGGTGCACCGCTTAGAGCGTTATAAGCGTGGCGTGTTGCTGACGTTGTTGCTAACCGTTCTGTTGACCCTGGTTTATGTTTTCCTGGTTCTCCCTTGGGCGAGCAGTGAAATCGCCATGCGCATTCCTACTGCGGCCGAACAGAAGCTGGGTAAACATACGCTCGATTTCCTGCAAACCAGTGGCTTCAAGCCGTCGCAATTGCCCACCGAGAAACAGCTGGCGATACAGAAGCTATTCCTGCAGGTGATGCCGGAGCAGATGCGGCATGAGCGCACTCCGCTCAAGTTGAAATTACTGGCGGTGCCAGAGGTTGCCAATGCGTTCATGTTACCTGACGGGACTTTGGTGATCACCGACGATCTGGCCAAGTTGGCGACCAATGACGACGGTCTGGCTGCGGTGATGCTCCATGAAATGGGGCATCATGCGTACCGTCATCCCATGCGCATGGTGGTGCGTTCATCCCTGGTGGCACTGACGTTTATGTGGATGACCGGCGATGTCAGTGGCATTGGTGATACCTTGCTGCAATCAGCCTCATTTATGCATGAAATGCAGTTCTCCCGCAGCGTGGAGCGTGAGGCAGACGACTGGGCAATCGCAGAAATGCAACGCCAGGGACGTTCGTTATTGGCGATGGAAGATCTTTACCGCGCATTGCAACAGGCGGCAAGTACGTCAACCGTGGCACTAGAGGTGCCGGAGTGGTTAAGTACCCATCCAGAGATGCAGGCGCGTTTGCAGGCTATCGAAGCGGCCAGGATCAAAGAGCAATAAAAAAGCCCCGGGCTCAACACCGGGGGCTTGTTGCTTTTCAGGGGCGAAAACTTACTTCGCTTTACCCTGGTTGGCGACGGCCGCAGCTTTGGCTGCAATCTCATCGGCATTACCCAGGTAGTAACGCTTGATTGGCTTGAAGTTCTCATCGAACTCATACACCAACGGCACGCCGGTTGGGATGTTCAGCTCGAGGATTTCGTCTTCGCTCAGGTTATCCAGATATTTCACTAGCGCACGCAGGGAGTTACCGTGAGCCGCGACGATCACGCGCTCGCCGCTCTTGATGCGTGGCAGGATCTCTTCGTCCCAGTAAGGGATAACGCGATCGATGGTCAGCGCCAGGCTTTCGGTCAGCGGCAACTCTTTGTCGCTCAGCGCCGAATAACGCGGATCGTGACCCGGGTAGCGCTCATCTTCTTTGGTCAGCTCTGGTGGGGTGACTGCGAAGCCGCGGCGCCATTGCTTGACCTGCTCGTCACCGTATTTTTCTGCGGTTTCAGCCTTGTTCAGACCCTGTAGCGCGCCGTAATGGCGTTCGTTCAGCTTCCAGGACTTTTCGGTAGGCAGCCAGGCCTGGTCCAACTCGTCCAGAATGTTCCACAGAGTGTGGATAGCACGCTTCAGTACGGAGGTGTAAGCGAAATCGAAAGAGAAGCCTTCGTCTTTCAACAGCTTGCCCGCTGCTTTTGCTTCGGTACGGCCTTTGTCGGACAGATCGACATCATACCAACCGGTGAAGCGGTTTTCGTTGTTCCACTGGCTTTCGCCGTGGCGCACCAGAACCAGCTTAGTTACAGCCATAGCTTAACTCCTTAATAATCTGAAGGTTTAATGATAACGAATATCATTATATTCCGCTGCTACTTACTCGGCAATCGATATACCCGTGAATATATCCACTAAAAGTCGAGGGTTTCGTACGACATGCGACATTGTCTAACCCTTACTGCCACTGGGCATAGTGTTAACCATAGCCAATTTTTGGCCGCAAGGTAAGAGGGGGGCAAAGGAAAAAGCTGAATCGTTCAGGCTGGTCGAAGGGCGCGAATGAGAGCTATTCACTCGCGCCACAGCGTTAATGCGATCAGGCGGTTTTTTTCAGGCAGCTACTCATGAAGGTTTTGCGCTCGTCACCTTTCAGGCTCTTTTTAGCGGCGTCGGCATTACAGTCTTTCATCTTCTGCTGCTGCGGCGTCAGGGCCTTCTCGGTATGGTGGCCTTCGGCCTTCAGGCAGGTGCTCATGAAGGTGGTGCGGTCAGAACCTTTCAGCGATTGGGTGGTAGCCTGTTGATTACAATCGGTCATGCGTTTTTGCTGGGCAGCCTGCGCCGGAGAAGGCGTTTTTGCTGCGGTGTCGGCAGCCATCAGATTGGTGCTCAGCAGTAAACCTGCCAGTAATGGAAGTGCAGTGATCAGACGCATTAGGTGTTCCTTCAGCTATTGAACGGCCAGCAGGCCGAAAATTGTGATATCACTCACGGGCTTGTGCATACCACGGTAGCCTGATTCTAGTGCGGGGTTGGCAATAAGGAAAGGTAACGGCCTAGGTGGGCAATGTAAGCAATTATAACAATTAAGCCCCTTACCGCGTGACAAGGGGCGTGGCGGCTCAGATAGGAATAAGCTGATAGTGCGTTGCGCTCTGATAACGCTGGCCAGGTTGTAGCCAACAATCCGGCTGTGGCCATTCGGGGTGGTTCGGGCTGTCCGGCAGGAACTCGCTTTCTAGCGCCACCCCGGCGTAATTTTGGTAGCTACCGCCGTCACGCGCAGGTGTGCCACCCAGATAATTGCCGCTGTATAGCTGGAGCGCTGGCGCGGTGGTGAACACCGTCATCGCGACCTTGCCGTCGGCAGACCACAGGTGAGCCGCCGGGCTTGCCAACCCGTGGCAGGTATCGTGCAACAGGTAAGCATGGTCGTAACCCTTTACCCGTTGCTGATCGCGGTCGCGCAATAAATCTTGCTGCAGGGTCTTCGGCTGGCGGAAATCCATCCCGGTGCCTGCAACCGCCGTCGGATCGGCACTGGGGATGCCATCGCCGTCTACGGGCAGATAACGGTCGGCGAACAGCTGCAAGCGCTGTTGTCGGGCGTCGTGGCCTGCGCTATCCAGATTGAAATAGGCATGGTTGGTCAGATTGACCGGGCAGGCGCG
This sequence comes from Serratia sp. T13T92, assembly GCF_047530105.1. Lineage (NCBI taxonomy): Bacteria > Pseudomonadati > Pseudomonadota > Gammaproteobacteria > Enterobacterales > Yersiniaceae > Serratia > Serratia sp. T13T92. Next base: position 31,924 of record NZ_JBLJAK010000042.1, read on the forward strand.
ATCGGTCTGTGCCTGATACTCAATCTCCAGCCGGTGATCGGCGGTGAGTCGATAAGTTAGCGTTACGTCGAGGTTGCCAGGGAAGCCCTGGTCGCCGTCTGGCGAATGGAGCTGATAACTCACCTGCTGCTCATCCTGCTTCACAATCTGCCAGCGGCGAGCGTGGAAGCCGTTTGGCCCGCCGTGCAACTGATGCTCCCCTTGATTGGCGATCAGCGGGTGTGGCTTGCCATCAATGTTCAGGCTGGCATGTGCAATACGGTTGGCATAGCGCCCGACCGTGGCCCCCAGATAAGCTCCCTGATGCAGGTAGTCCTGCGGGGTTTGGCATCCCAGCAGCAACTCACGTTGTTCCCCTGATTTTAAGGGCAGCACGGCGGAAAGCCAGGTTGCGCCCCAATCCATAAACGTGACAGTCATTCCCGCGGCATTTCGCAGGGTGGTGAGAATAAAGGGCTGGCCGTCTGGGGCAACGGCGGAATTATCGCTCAGCATAGGCCGGATCCTTGTGAAGCTTTGCAGACGTAGAAGGTTTCTTGCAGGCCGTTGGTTCGCAATGGATATTCGCGAGCTACCGCCGTACGTACCGACTCTACCAGATCCTGCGGCATCAGGGCCACAATGCAACCCCCAAAGCCCCCTCCGGTCATGCGCACACCGCCACGCTCGCCAATGACCTCTTTAACGATCTCGACCAGCGTATCGATAGGGGGCACGGTGATGGCAAAGTCATCACGCATCGATGCGTGCGATTCGGCCATCAGTTTGCCCATCAGCTTCAGGTTGCCAGCGGCCAAGGCATCGGCAGCGGCCAAGGTGCGATCGTTTTCGGTGATCACATGGCGCGCCCGTTTGGCCACGATCGGATCAAGTTCATGCATGATCGGGAAAAACAGATCCGGGCTCACGTCGCGCAGCGCCTTGACGCCGAAGAAGCGAGCTGCCGCTTCGCACTGTTGCCGGCGGGTGTTGTATTCGCTGTCGACCAGGCCGCGTTTGACGTTGGAGTTGATGATCACCACCGCGACATCGGCTGGCATTGGCACCGCCCGAGTTTCCAAAGAGCGGCAGTCGATCAGCAGGGCGTGGTCTTTCTTGCCCAACGCAGAAATCAGTTGATCCATAATGCCGCAGTTGCAGCCGACAAACTGGTTTTCTGCTTCCTGGCCATTGAGCGCCAGCGCTACGCCGTCCAACGGCAATTGATAGAGCGCCTGCAACACTTGGCCGACGGCCACTTCCAGTGAGGCGGAAGAGCTAAGCCCGGCGCCCTGCGGGACGTTGCCGCTGATCACCAGATCGGCACCGCCAAAACTGGCATCGCGGGTCTGCAGGTGTTTCACCACGCCGCGTACATAATCGGCCCAGCGCAGATTGGCGTGGCTGACGATCGGCTCATCCAGCGAAAATTGATCCTGCTGGTTCTCGTAATCGGCGGCCAATACGCGGATCTGGCGATCGTTACGTGGAGCTCCGCTGATCACGGTTTGATAATCAATGGCGCAGGGCAGGACGAAGCCGTCGTTGTAATCGGTGTGTTCACCGATCAGATTGACTCGGCCCGGAGCCTGAATCGTCAGGGTGGGTGCGTAGCCAAAGTGTTCGGTAAACAGGGCTTGGGTAAGTTGTTTTAGACTCATTATTTCACTCCGGCTTCGCGGTAATGGATATCACTGACCGCACGCAGGCGTTCAGCGGCTTGTTCTGCGGTCAGGTCGCGTTGGGTTTCCGCCAGCATTTCATAGCCCACCATAAATTTGCGCACCGTGGCGCTGCGTAGTAACGGCGGGTAGAAGTGGGCATGCAGTTGCCAGTGGCGGTTATCGGCCTGGTTGAAGGGCGCGCCGTGCCAGCCCATGGAATAAGGGAAAGAGCATTGGAACAGGTTGTCATAGCGGCTGGTGAGTTTCTTCAGCGCGATGGCCAGATCGCGGCTTTGTGCTGCACTAAGGTCGGTCAGGCGTTGTACCGGCGCTTTTGGCAGCAGCAGCGTTTCAAAGGGCCATGCAGCCCAATAAGGAACAACTGCTAACCAGTGCTCGGTTTCCACCACCGTACGGCTACCGTCGGCCTGCTCGCGCTGAGCATAGTCCACCAGCATGGCGGATTGATGCTGGCTGAAATACTCCTGTTGCAGGCGATCTTCTCGTTCGGCTTCATTCGGTAGGAAGCTGTTGGCCCATACCTGACCGTGTGGATGAGGATTGGAACAGCCCATCGCGGCCCCTTTATTTTCAAACACCTGCACCCAGGGGTAGCTGCGCCCCAGATCGGCGGTCTGTTCCTGCCAGGTGGCGATCACCTGCTCCAGCGCGGGTAGCGTCAGCTGCGGTAGCGTTTTACTGTGATCGGGGGAGAAGCAGATCACCCGGCTGGTGCCACGGGCACTTTGGCAACGCATCAGTGGATCGTCACTTTCCGGTGCCTGCGGGGTATCTTGCATCAGTGCGGCAAAATCATTGGTGAACACGTAGGTGCCCGGATAGTCAGGGTTTTTATCACCGGTCACGCGCGTGTTGCCTGGGCAAAGGAAGCAGTCGGGATCGTGGGCTGGCAGTGTTTCCTGAGCGGGGGATTCCTGCTGGCCCTGCCACGGGCGTTTGGCCCGGTGCGGAGATACCAGCACCCATTGCCCGGTAAGGGGATTAAAACGGCGATGTGGATGATCGATAGGATTGAAATCAGGCATTGCGCTTCCTTTATCTCGCGACGGGGCTAGTTGTAATCGCTTTCACCTGCTGTGTGACCGACTTTAGCCGAGTGCATTTTGGAAAATAATGGCTAGAAGATAGCACGGTCGCGGTGATAAAAAGGTGATCTAGCGCGAAAAATGGAATCGCTTACATCGATTGAGGCTTTAATCCGGTTGAGGTAGGTAAGGCTGCGGGGTTGGTTAAGTGGTAGCGATTACACGGCGCAGGCTGGCAGTGAAATCTGCCAGCCTGTAGGGGACTAATATTGGTAAGCCGGGTAGGTAAAGAACAGCAAATGGACCAGATTTAGCCCAAAGTGGAAGAGAATGGGCACCCATAGGCGACCGCTCCACATCCAGGCCAAGCCATAAATCACCCCCGCCAGCGTGGCAAATGCCATCATCAACGTGCCGCCGGCAAAGTGGGCTGCACCAAACAGCAGGGCGGTGATAATCAGTGCCGGATAGGCACCCAGCCACTGGCGCAAACGCTGCTGCAAATAGCCACGGAACAGCGCTTCTTCTGCCATCGAAACAAAAAACAGGTTGGCCATAATGAAAGCCAGGATCCAGGAGGGCAGGTGCAACTCAACTTTCAGCCCACCGAGCGCCACCGCCAATAGCAGCACCGCAGGTACACAGAGCACCAGGATCAGCCAGGCGCTGATGCCTACTTGTTTGTCGGGCTTACCCGCGTTAAACAGCGTGGGCAGGCAGGCTACCAGCAAAAAGGGCACCAGTGCCTTATCGAAGTTGTAATACATGGAATACAGCGAGCTCATCGGGCCCACTTTGTCCTGATCGACCATCAATTGGTTATTGAAGCCCGGTATCAGGTGATAAAACAGCGCGATTGAGCAGGCGACTAAAAACACTTCCAGCGCTAGCGCGATGCTGCGCTGTTGGCGATAATGCTGATGAAGCCAGATGGCAATGGCGATAACAGCCAAATAGCCCAGCCCGACGGGCGTCAGGATATGATGGTAAATCCCCATTGCGGCAGCCGCAGCCAATACTACCGAGGCAATCAGCCGATTAAATGGCAAAAAAAACAACGAAGCCGAAAGTACGCCCCACATGATAGCTATCCCTTTAAAATAGATACACGGCGCTCAATGCCGGAAGTCCGGCGTGTTAATGTCTGGTTAAATGAGCACTAATTGGGATAGTAGCACAAGCTAGCGCTAGTAAAGGTCGGGACAGTAGTTAATCGTGCGCAAACGGTTTTAACCCTTCATCCACGCCTGCGAACGTATAACCTCCCCAAGGTTCTGCAAGGTCTCCAGGCTTTGCTGGTGGATCTCTTCCGTTGGGGCGGCGCACAGATCTTGTAGCACTGTTACCTGTAAGCCCGCATCGTGCGCCTGCCGGGCGGTGCTCTCAATGGCTAGCGGGGTGCTGATACCGCCCAATAACAGGTGGTGGCAGCGATGCTGCTGTAACCAGGCTAACAAATTGTTACCGGCAAACGCGCTGAGCCCTTTCTTTTCCAGGCACAGATCCTCGGTTTTTACCTCCAGACCGGCCAGCCAATGGCATCCCCCGTTACTTAAACGCAGCGCGCCGATATGTTTGAGCTGATTGAACAGCGGCGAGTGTCGGGGAATATCGTGGTAATTGTCGGCAAAACCGGTGCGTAACCAAATCACCGGGATTTTACGCACCCGCGCGTAGGCCGCAGCAGCATTGACGTGTGCGATCACATCACGCGTTACGATCTGTTCGCGGCAGTGATTCGCCCGCCCTTTAGGACCAGCCAGATCTTCAATCAGGTCAATAATAATCAGCGCGGCGGACATACCTTCTCCAAAAACGTCTCTGTATCCTTTAATGATAAAAGGCCAAATGTGATGCGTTATGGAGGAAGTGTTGCCGGATATGTCCCCAGGATGAGCGCTGTAGCACTCATCCCGAGTAGGTTAAGCCAGGACGTCTTGCTGATAGCGGTAGCCATCGCCTTCAGGGATGAAGGAGAAACGGTGGGTGATGCATTGCGGCGCATCTTCTGCGTGGTGTGAAACAAACAGCAACTGGGTCGAGCCCTGTTGGATTAGCACATCCACGAAGCGCCTTACCAACTGGCGGTTTAGCGGATCCAAGCCTTGCAGTGGCTCATCGAGGATCAGCAGCGCCGGATGTTTGACTAACGCCCGGGCGATCAGCGCCAGGCGTTGTTGCCCCCAGGACAGGCTTTGGAAGGGGGCATCGCCCATAGCGCCAAGCCCGAGCAGCGCCAGCCATTGCGAGGTCAACTGATGCTGACGATCGGAAACCGCCTGATAAATACCGATCGAATCGAAGAAGCCGGACAGGATCACGTTACGCACGCTGGAGCTGACCCGGTAGTCCAGATGCAGGCTGCTGCTGACGTAGCCGATATGGCGTTTGATATCCCAGATGGTTTCCCCACTGCCGCGTCGGCGGCCAAACAGCGTCAGATCGTTGCTATAGCCTTGCGGATGATCGCCTGTGATCAGGCTGAGCAGAGTGGATTTTCCCGCCCCGTTTGGGCCGACGATCTGCCAGTGTTCACCGGGATTAACCTGCCAACTGAGTTGGTTGAGGATGGGGCGATCGTTGTAGCTCACTACGCCATCACGCAGAACGATCAGTGGCCGATCGTCCGGCAGCCTGATGACCTGGGTGGGATCTTCGGTTTCTGGCAGCGTCAAGCCGTTGAGATTTTCACTGTGAGCCAACTGGGCGACTAGCGCGTCGGCCATCACCTGCTCCCGTGGCCCTTGGCTGGTGAGGGTGCAATCGGCCAGCACGCCGACCTGCTCAATGAAACCTGGGATTTCATCAAACCGGTTGAGCACCAGGACCACGGTATAACCCTGCTGTGAAAGTTTGCCAAGCAGGGTGGCGAGCTGAGCGCGTGAATTGACGTCCAGCCCGTCGAACGGCTCATCGAGGATCAATAAATCGGGTTGGGCCATCAGGGCGCGACAGAGCAGGGTTTTACGGGTCTCACCGGTAGAGAGATATTTGAAACGGCGCGTAAGCAGGGGCGTGATGCCAAACTGCTCGGCCAACTGTGCGCAGCGAGCGGGATCTTTGTGCTCTTCCTGAATGATTTCCGCCGTGGTGCGGCCGGTGTCGTCTTCGTCCGCGCTGAGCAGGTCGGTATTGTTGCGCTGCCATTCATCGCTGACCAGCTTTTGCAACTGCTCAAAGGAGAGCCGTACTACGTGGTGAAAATCACTGTGGCGTTCGCCTTTCAGTAACGTCAGCTCACCGGCCAGCGCCCGGGCCAGCGCAGATTTCCCACTGCCGTTAGCTCCGACGAACGCCCAGCTATCGCCGGACTGAATATCAAGCCGATCCAGCTCCAGCGTGCGGGTATCGCTTAAACGAAATGAACCTTGCGAAATGTGCAACGACGACATCTTCTAATCCCTATTCTGCAATGTTTCGCTTTAGAAATAGGCGCAAGCGGAAAAGATGTCAATCGGCAATACTGCAACGTGACGTTGCGTTTAACACAACGTCGCGACAATCACCCGATCGGCGTTGAACAAGGCGTGTATCGGCGTGCCGACGCTCAGTTTCAACTGCGCCAGTTCCTGGTTGCTGACGGTGGCGCACAGCGTTTCTCCGCCGTTGAGCGTCACCAGAACCTCACTGTGATCGCTACCAGGCTGAATGCTGGCAACGGAACCCGGCAGCGCGTTATCGGCCAGGCCAGTCGAAGCCGGATCGGTACTGAGTTTCACCCAAGGCGCTTTAATCAGGGCCAACACCTCTTTGCCTGGCGTCAACTGTAGCCGGTCGGCGCTTTGCTGAGTGACGGCAGCGGTCAGGCGGGTGTGGCCGTCGGCCAGCAGCAGGCTGATATGCTGTTGGACCTGCTGGTGGTCGCGTTCAATCACGGTGCCGAAAAACTGGTTGCGGGCGCTGGTTTGCAACGAGAAACGGGCGATGGCGGCCAGCAGGCTGTCCAACGGCAAATTGTCCTGCTGTAACACGTCAAAGGCCTTCTGCTGAATTTGGCCCAGCAGATCGTAAAGTTGGATCAGCCGCAGGCCATAACGGGTCACCTGCGCACCGCCGCCGCCTTTGCCGCCGGTAGCGCGTTCGACCACCGTTTGCTCGGCCAGTTGATTCATCTCATTGATGGCATCCCAGGCGCTTTTGTAGCTGATCCCCGCCAGCTTGGCTCCCTGGCTGATCGAGCCGGTATGCACCACTTGCTTGAGGAGCGCGATGCGGCGTGGGTCAGCGAACAGTTTCTGCTGCAGCTTTAAGGTAAGGAGGATCTCGGCCTGCATGATGGGTCCTTATAAGGCAGTAAGTCAGGCTATTGTCGCCGATTTGCCGCAAAGCGCCAACTGAGCACGTTTAGCCGGTTACAAATTTCCCGCAGTCGGTAAAATAACCGCGTTTTCGCCTGCGTTTTGGTTTACAGTGAAACCTACGCAGCGGTTTAAAGCAGTCAAGTGAGGCTACGATGTTAGAATTATTGAAAAGTCTGTTGTTTGCCGTGGTAATGGTGCCGGTAGTGATGGCCATTATTTTAGGCTTGATTTATGGCTTGGGCGAGGTGTTTAACCTCTTCTCCAAAGTTGGCCATCCTAAAGAAAACCGCAGCTAATCCCCCTCCCAAATGCCCGCTGAGCTCTCTTGGCGGGTATTTCTCAAGTTATCTCTCGCTTTGCCGATAAACCGCATGACAATCGTTCTCGCTGCGTTATATTATTTTTTACATAGCGATGTGATGAGAGTTAACTTGCGGAGAAAACAATGAAACAGCAATGGATTAACTGGGTTGGCGGTGTGGCCTTGGCTTGCGGGCTGGTGGCACAGGTTTCTGCAGCGGAGAAAATCACCGTGTTTGCCGCAGCCTCGCTGACCAACGCCTTACAAGATATCGCCACTGAATACCAGAAAGGCAAAGACGTCGAAGTCGTCTCCTCTTTTGCTTCCTCCTCAACGCTGGCACGCCAGATTGAGCAAGGGGCACCTGCGGATATGTTTATCTCTGCCGATCAGCAATGGATGGATTACGCCATCGATAAGCAGCAGATGGTGAAAGACACCCGTTATACCCTGTTAGGCAACGAACTGGTGCTGATCGCCGCCAAATCGGCCAAACAAGATAAAATCACTATCAACAAGCAAACCGACTGGGCCAAATTGCTCAACGGTGGCCGCTTGTCCGTAGGCGATCCGGATCATGTTCCTGCGGGCATCTACGCCAAAGAAGCGTTGCAGAACCTGGGGGCATGGACCACGCTGGAACCTCAACTGGCGCGGGCTAATAACGTGCGCAGCGCCATGGCCATGGTTGAGCGTGAAGAAGCCCCACTGGGCATCGTTTACGGCTCTGACGCTGTGGCGAGCGACAAGGTCAAAGTGATTGCCATCTTCCCGGAAGACAGCCACAAGCCGGTTGAGTACCCAATGGCCATCGTTAAAGATCACCAAACGCCAGCCGTGACGGCTTTCTACGATTACCTGAAGACACCGGCCGCTGCGGCTATCTTCGAACGTTATGGATTCACCCCGCGTAAATGATATTAAGTGAGTATGAATGGCAGGCGGTCGAACTGAGCCTGAAAGTCTCCAGCCTGGCGGTGATCTGCAGTTTGCCGCTGGGTATTTTGATGGCCTGGATCCTGGTTCGCTGCAATTTCCCCGGTAAATCGTTGTTGGATAGCATTATTCATCTGCCGTTAGTCCTGCCACCGGTGGTGGTAGGCTATCTGCTGCTGATCGCCATGGGGCGGCGCGGCTTTATCGGCGAATGGCTGTACAACTGGTTTGGTTTCAGCTTCAGTTTCAGCTGGCGTGGTGCTGCCTTGGCTTCGGCGGTGGTGGCATTCCCGCTGATGGTGCGTGCTATCCGCATGTCGCTGGAAGCGGTGGATACCCGTTTGGAACAGGCAGCCCGCACCTTGGGCGCCAATCCGTGGCGGGTGTTTTTCACCATCACCTTACCGCTTTCGCTGCCCGGTGTGATTGTTGGCGTGGTGCTGGCCTTTGCCCGCTCTTTGGGCGAGTTTGGCGCCACCATCACCTTTGTTTCCAATATTCCTGGGGAAACCCGTACCATCCCGCTGGCAATGTATACCCTGATCGAAACGCCAGGGGCCGAAGCGGCGGCAGCGCGTTTGTGCGTGATTGCCATCGTGTTGGCTCTGGCTGCTTTGATGGTTTCCGAATGGCTGGCCCGCTGGGGCCGCAAGCGTATGGGCTTATAGATGTTAGAACTGGATTTCTCCCAGCAGCTTGGCGATCTCAATCTCAACGTTCAGGCTAATCTGCCGGCTCAGGGGATCACCGCGATCTTCGGGCTTTCCGGGGCCGGTAAAACCTCCTTGATCAATGCCATCGGTGGCCTGACGCTGGTGCAGCAGGGGCGTATTGTGCTTAATGGCCGCACGCTGGTGGATACCGCCAGCGGTGTCTGTTTGCCACCGGAAAAACGCCGGGTTGGTTATGTTTTCCAAGATGCGCGCCTGTTCCCACATTATCGGGTACGCGGCAATCTGCAATACGGTATGGCGGCCAGTATGCGCGGCCAGTTTGACAGCATTGTCGAACTGTTGGGGATTGCGCCGTTGCTGAACCGCTTGCCTTTGACCCTCTCCGGCGGTGAGAAACAACGCGTCGCGATTGGTCGGGCGCTGCTGACCGCACCGGAACTGTTGCTGATGGATGAACCGCTGGCCTCGCTCGATATGCCACGCAAGCGTGAGTTGTTGCCGTATCTGGAGCGGCTGGCGCAAGACGTCAACATCCCCATCCTCTATGTCAGCCACAGCATGGACGAGATTTTACGCCTGGCAGAGCAGGTGATGGTGTTGGATCACGGCCAGGTGCGGGCGTACGGCGGGTTGGAGGAGGTTTGGGCCAGCAGCGCGCTGCGGCCTTGGCTACAGCGTGAAGATCAGAGTAGCGTGTTGAGCGTTAGCGTGATTGAGCATCACCCGCGCTATGCCATGACCGCGTTGGCATTAGGCGATCAGCGGCTGTGGGTCGGCGGTATTGAAGCGCCGGTGGGCAGCCAAATGCGTATTCGTATCAACGCCGCCGACGTTTCTTTAGTGCTACAACCGCCAGCCAACAGCAGTATCCGTAATATTCTGCCCGCCAAGGTGGTGGAGTGTCTGGATGTGGCAGGGCAGGTTGAGGTGAAGCTGATGGTCGGGGAAAATATCCTCTGGGCGCGCATCACCCCATGGGCACGTGACGATCTGGCTATCAGGCCCGGCCAGTGGCTGTATGCACAGGTCAAGAGCGTGTCGATCAGCCGTGATGGCCCCTCACCCCAACCCTTATGTCTTGATCTTCTCCGCCTTAGCGGAGAAGATCCCCGACTGATCATCGGGAGATAGCCGGTGAGCTCCCCCTAACCCTAGTGCCTATGAGCCCGTGGGAGAGATTG
>NZ_JBLJAK010000043.1:0-41659 GCF_047530105.1 Serratia sp. T13T92
TTCATCATGGTTCGGGTCGTAAAGACCCAGAAAGAAACCGAATATATGCCTGCAATACCTGTTCACCTTTTTCAAGAAAACACTGGCGTTATCGGGAGCGTCCATATATGCGCGATACGAGCCCCCAAGGACGGGTTTACGGCGTGTCGGTGTTCTGCATGACTCCCATCTGTGACACGATTGGGTTACAGCAGCATAGACTATTGTTTTTTTCACCGATTTAAAGTGCGTTAAGTCAGAAAATTAGCCTGTGCTCCACACCGCTATGGGCGTTAAACTCCAGCAAGGCCTGTGTCATAGGCCCAAATCAATATCTGCCGTAACGAGCCTTAATCACGAAGTTAATTTAAACATGCTGCTGCTGATCGATAACTACGACTCTTTTACCTACAACCTCTATCAGTACTTCTGCGAACTGGGTGCAGAAGTGCTGGTGAAGCGTAACGATGAACTGCAACTGGCCGATATTGAGCGGCTGGCTCCGCAGCATCTGGTGATCTCCCCTGGCCCCTGTACGCCGAACGAGGCGGGCATCTCGCTGGCTGCCATTCGCCATTTTGCCGGTAAGTTGCCGATCCTTGGGGTCTGCCTCGGTCATCAGGCATTGGGCCAGGCGTTTGGTGCCGACGTGGTTCGCGCTCGAGAGGTGATGCACGGCAAAACCTCTGCTATCCGCCATCAAAATCTCGGCGTGTTCAAGGGATTGAATAATCCACTGACCGTCACCCGCTACCATTCACTGATCCTGGATGCTGCGACGTTGCCGGAGTGCTTTGAGGTGACCGCCTGGAGCGAACGTGACGGCGAACGGGATGAGATCATGGGGATCCGCCACCGGACGCTGGCGCTGGAGGGTGTGCAGTTCCACCCGGAGAGCATTCTCAGCGAACAGGGGCACCAACTGCTGGGTAATTTCCTTGGAAGTTAGCCGTTAGTGGCTTTTTAAGCTTGCCCTTGGTTGGTTTTTTATGCATATTTTGTGATTATATTTTCACTTGATAGTTAGCCGCCTGGAGCCAGTAATGACCGAAAAAACCGCAGTTACCCGCAGCACCTTTGATCAGGTTATCCTGCCTGTTTATGCACCCGCCCAGTTTGTGCCGGTGAAGGGCAAGGGGAGCCGCGTATGGGATCAGCAGGGGAAAGAGTATATCGACTTCTCTGGTGGTATCGCGGTGACTGCGTTGGGGCACTGCCATCCGGCACTGGTTGAGGCTTTAAAGCAGCAGGGCGAAACCTTATGGCATACCAGCAACGTGTTCACCAATGAGCCCGCGCTGCGCCTGGCCAGTAAATTGATCGCTGCCACCTTCGCCGATCGGGTGTTTTTCGCCAATTCCGGTGCGGAGGCTAACGAAGCGGCTTTCAAGCTCGCTCGTCATTACGCCATCATCCGTCATAGCCCGTATAAGACCAAGATTATCGCGTTTAATAACGCTTTCCATGGCCGTACGCTGTTCACCGTTTCCGTGGGTGGACAGCCAAAATATTCCGACGGTTTTGGGCCGAAACCGGCCGATATCGTACATGTGCCCTTCAACGATCTGGCCGCAGTGAAAGCGGTGATGGACGATCACACCTGTGCGGTAGTGATGGAGCCTATCCAGGGCGAAGGGGGTATTACCGCTGCCGATCCTCTCTTCCTCAAGGGCGTACGTGAACTCTGCGACCAACATCAGGCGCTGCTGGTCTTTGATGAAGTGCAAAGCGGTATGGGCCGCAGCGGCAAGCTGTTTACCTATATGCATTACGGCATTACGCCAGACATCCTCACCACCGCCAAAGCGCTGGGCGGCGGTTTCCCGGTGAGTGCGATGCTGACTACCGAAGAGATCGCCTCGGTGATGCAGGTTGGCACTCACGGTACTACCTACGGCGGCAACCCACTGGCCTGTGCAGTGGCAGAGGCAGCGTTGGACGTGATCAACACGCCAGAGGTGCTAAGCGGGATTGAGCAGCGTCGTGGGCTGTTTGTTCAGGCTTTGCAGGAGATCGGTAAGAAATACGATGTGTTCAGCGATATTCGTGGCATGGGGCTGTTGATTGGCGCGGAACTGAAAGCGGGCTATCACGGCAAAGCGCGCGATTTTCTCACTGCAGCTGCCGCCCGCGGTTTGATGATCCTCAACGCTGGGCCAAACGTGATCCGTTTTGCCCCTTCGTTGGTGGTTGAGCTGAAGGATATCGACGAAGGCATGGCGCTGTTCGAATTGGCCGTACAGGATGTGATTAACGGCTAATCAAGTCTGCGGGGCTGCGGTCCCGCTAACCTCAGCTTTCCCGCAGTTTGCGCTTCAACCAGATCCCATGGTGTGGGCGCTGGCGCCACGCCAGTGACGAGATGGTATGCATCACGGTCAGGTGAGAAAGGATCCGCCGCAGGTGGCGTTCCATCTCGGTGACCGGCATGTCCGGATGCAGGTCCGGCGGCTGCATGATGCTGTTGCTGGTACTCGGGCCGTCATATTCCAACCGCTGCTGGCAGCTCTGCAAGGCGATTTCACAGGTCTGCAGATACTCCTGAGCCAGCTTTGGCGTCAGCATATAGTGCTCGCGCGCCAGAATGGTCATCGCATTCAGGTGTTCAACAATAAACTGGTTATGGGTGATCCACAGCCGCATATCAGCCAGATAATTCGATTCAAACCCCGGTTCCTGCATCGCCTGATTGAGCGAGGTAAACAGGGCATTATGCGCCTGATTGACCTGCATACGCGTGTAGGCCAGTTCGCTGGGGTCCGGTTCCTGTTCTTCCAGCAATAAGCGCAGTGCTGTCTGATCGTGCTCCAGTGCCTGATGGGCGTTTTTACGCAGCAGGCCACTCTGCCACTGCGGCCATAGCCAGATCGTGCCGCCAAACACCAGTACGCAGCCGATAAGGGTATCAATCAGGCGCGGAACCAGGAAATGGGTACCGTTCAGCGCCAAAAGCTGCAAAGTATAGACGGCGGTCACGGTGAAGCCCATCACCGCCAACCCGTAGTTTTTCCGCAAGATCAGATAGGCCGCCAGGGTGATCGCCAACATGATGCTCAGCGTCACGCTTTCCGGCATCTGTAGTTGCAACAGCCCAGCGGCAATCACCAACCCGGCCAACGTGCCGAGTGCACGGTGCTGGATCCTCACCCGCGTGGCGTTATAGCCGTTTTGACTGACCAGCATGATGGTCAGCAAGATCCAATAGGGTTTCGGCAGGTTGAACAGCATGCCCAGGCTGCTGCCTGCCGCCAGAATGACCCCCAGCCTGGCGGCATTGCGCAGGGCGTTGGATTTAAACGACAGATAGCTCACCACCGCAGGCCAAAACGGCAACCGTGACTGGTTGGCCATCAGATTGCGACGGTACAGTGGGTGCTGAGTGCGTAGCAGGCGCGCGATGCGGCTGAAATGGTAATAGCAGAACTGGCCAACCGGGTTATCGGCGTGCTGTGAGGCCACTTTTTCCAGCGCCGCCAGCTCATTCTTCATACTGAAACGCGCAGAGTGCCGATGATAGAGAATATCGTCGGCCACCACCCGCAGGCGCGTGGCGATCACCTGGGCGTTGCGGCGGATAATCGCTTCGGCCTGGCTTTGCTCCACCAGCTTTTGTACTTCTTCCGGCAGATGCAGGCTGACGGTGATGTGCTCCTGCAAATCGAGCGCCACCTGAAACGTACGTTGCAGGCGCTTTTGCTCCAGGTTATTGGCATGGGGCAGGAAATTCAGCTGTTGGTATAGCAGACTGATCAGATCCATCACTTTCTGCTGGCGTTGCAACAGCGGCGGCAGGGCAGTTTCTGGGTCGGTATGCTGCGTCAGTAATGAGTATTTGGCTTCAAAATAGTCGGCCAACTGCATATACAACTGGCTTAGGGATTCGCGCATCGGCTGCTCTTTCCACAGCTTGAACCAGGCCCAGGTAAACAGCCCGTACCAGGCGGTGCCGACGATATACAGTAAAGGGGCGTGCCAGATTGGCACGGTACCTACCATGCTGAGGGAAAAGATGGCGGCAACCAGTGCGGCTGGCAGCAGGCGTGCATGCAGCGGGCTGATTTCACCGCTGACGCCGAGCAACAGCGCCATTCCCAGCATCAGCAAGGGTAATGGTAGATCCCACAGTAGGGCTTGTTGCAGCAGAAGGCTGCTGAGTGCGAACAGGGAGCCGCCTACAACCAGGCGTTTGAAAAAGCGTTTGTGTGGCGTATCCAGCCCGGCAATGTTGCAGCAGGCGGGCACCAACGAGAACAGCATGCCGAGTTGCAGGTTGCCAATCAGCAAACCAAACGCCACCGGCAGGCACAACACCAGCGTTTGCCGCAGTGCGTAGTTGACTTCCGGGTGGTAGATCAGGCGGCGCCACATGGTTGGCTATTCAGTAGGTAAAGAAACGGCGCATTGCTGCACCGTTTCCCTGGGGATTAACGCGTACCGTACACGACAATGGTTTTGCCGTGCGCGGAGATCAGGTTTTGATCTTCGAGCATTTTCAAAATACGACCGACGGTTTCACGTGAGCAACCGACGATTTGGCCAATTTCCTGGCGGGTGATTTTGATCTGCATACCGTCTGGGTGAGTCATGGCATCAGGTTGTTTTGCCAGGTTCAGCAAGGTCTGTGCAATGCGGCCGGTAACGTCAAGGAAGGCGAGGTTACCCACTTTCTCTGAGGTGACTTGTAGGCGGTTAGCCATCTGTGCGGACAGGCGCATCAGGATATCCGGGTTAACCTGGATCAGTTGGCGGAATTTCTTGTAGGAAATTTCAGCCACTTCACAGGCAGTTTTGGCCCGTACCCAGGCGCTACGCTCCTGGCCTTCTTCAAATAATCCAAGCTCGCCGATGAAATCCCCCTGGTTAAGGTAGGACAGGATCATCTCTTTGCCTTCTTCATCTTTAATCAGCACCGCAACGGAGCCTTTGACGATGTAGTAAAGCGTTTCGGCCTTTTCACCTTGGTGAATCAGCGTACTTTTCGATGGATATTTGTGGATATGGCAATGAGACAGGAACCATTCGAGAGTCGGGTCTGTTTGCGGTTTGCCGAGAACCATTCGCTGTTATCCTCTGTTGTTATCGCTGCCTTGTATCACAGGGGTCAGAGTTCCCTGTAAAACGTGCTTATAGCCCGGTGTTTTAATTGTGGCTATCAACAGGTTTTGAGGCGTGTTATAGAAATACGCTTGTGCTCTAGCATATTAACTTGCAGGGAGAGCTGCAAGCTACATTCTGTTAACAAACCAATATAGGGGCCTTTCCTTGGACGTATCCCTGAAATCGGTGACCTGGAAAGAGTTATTGCGGCTCTGTTTGTAGCACAGAGTGAGGCGGGTGTCTTGTGTTGTCTCGCTTCAGCATGATTAGCATCAGGTTACGTTGCCAGAATGTATGCGAAAGCGTACCCTGTTTTTAAGAAATTAACCGGAGTGTGTAACATGCAGGCAAGAGTTAAGTGGGTAGAAGGACTGACATTCCTGGGTGAGTCTGCGTCCGGCCACCAGGTTTTGATGGATGGCAACGCGGGCGATAAAGCGCCAAGCCCGATGGAAATGGTGTTGATGTCCGTCGGCGGCTGTAGCGCCATCGATGTGGTGTCGATCCTGCAAAAAGGGCGTAACGATGTGCGTGACTGCGAGGTAAAACTGACCTCCGAGCGTCGTGAAGAAGCGCCACGTCTGTTTACCCATATCAATCTGCATTTTATTGTCACCGGCAAAGGGCTGACCGATAAGATTGTAGAGCGCGCGGTGGATCTTTCCGCCGAGAAATACTGCTCCGTCTCCTTGATGTTGGGTAAAGCCGCCAGCATCACCCACAGCTTCGAAATCCGCGAAGTGGCCTGATCCTACCAAGGGTAGCGCAGGCAGTGGGCACGCAATAAATCAAGAAATCGCCGTGCCGTCACGGTTAGCGGCGATTTCTGTGAATACAGCACGCAGTATTGAGCCTGCGGCAGCGTGTCGATAGGCAATGCCACCAGCCGATGCTGCAAATGGAACGGTGCACTCATCGCCCGCGCCACGATAGTCAAATAATCCGCCTCCAACACCATATTCAAGCCACAGGTCACCGAGTCCGAGCGAATGGGCGAACGACTCAATTGCTGATAGAAGGTGCCTAACACCGCGCGCAACTGCTGGTAATACCCCATATCGGTTTCCGGTAATAACCACTTGGCCTCACGCAGCTCGTCCAGCGAGGTGGCCTGCGCCAGTGGGTGCCCCTGGCGTGCGATAATGCAAAAAGAGGCGTTGAACAGCGGTTCACGCACCAGATCCTCCAGAGGCAGTTCCGGGCTGACGGTACCCACGGCAAAATCCAGGCGGCCTTCGCGCAATGCTGGCAGCAGCGTAGAAAGCTGCGCCTCGCGGATCAGGAGATTGGCCTGCGGAAACGGCTGTTTGAAGGCTTCGACCAGCTCCGGTAATACCGTGAGGGCGAGTAGCGAAGAGCAGCCGATGGCGACGTTGCCTTGTGAATGCTGATTCAACTGCTGGATCTCGTCGGCGGCGCGCTGCAATTCCTCCAGGATCAACTGCATTCGCAGGGCGAAGGCGCGGCCGGTTTCGGTCAGCGTCATTCCCTGACTGCTGCGATTGATCAACTGGGTTTCCAGGATCTGTTCCAGTTCACGGATGGTGCGGCTCACCGCCGGTTGAGATTGCTCCAGCGCGCGCGCCGCGCCGCGAATACTGCCGCTGCGGATCACCTGCTGGAAGACTTTCAACTGCTGTAACTTCGGTAAATAGCGCATTCCCCACCCTATCAATAAAAAGCATCACCCCTTACAAAATTGTATCTTATGCCGCTCGGCAAAAGGCGATAATTTCAGCATGTTATTGTAAGTTACTGTTATTAAAACTATAAAGTGACCTGGATCACATTATTAAACTACGCCCGCCACGCTGGTGGGCAGCCTGGGTGATAACTTAAAGGAATATCGGCGATGAAAAATCGTTCGCTAATGATTTTTTTGCTGTTTGTGGGCTATGTCGTGGTGTACATCGATAAAACCGTGATGGGTTTTGCGCTGTTACCTATCGAACGCGAGTTCAATCTACAGCCGGAACAGCTGGGCTACATTACCGGGATGTTTTTCCTGGCGTATTCCCTGTTCCAGATACCGGCGGGCTGGCTCAATGACCGCTTTGGTTTTAAGAAAGTGCTGTGCAGTTCGTTACTGCTGCTGGGGGGATTTGCCCTGTGCTTCGGCATTCTGGGGTTCGGCCTGGGCCTGCTGGTGACGTTCCGCTTCCTGTCGGGTATTGGCCACTCCGGCTATCCGTGTTCCTGTGCCAAGGCGGTAGTGGCGAATTTCCCACTGGAACAGCGCACCTTCGCGCAGTCCATTCTGCTGTCTTCCGCCGGGTTGGCGATGACCGTCGGTCCACTGGTCGCGGTCTACTGCCTGGATCACATCGGCTGGCGTGGGTCGTTCTCTGCACTTGGCCTGTTGGCATTCGTGATTGCCGCCTGCATCTTGTGGCTGGTTCCCAATCCACCACAGGCAGCACCCGCCAAAGCTGGGGCAGCCGCTGCCAACTATAAGGCCTTGCTGAAAAACCCCATCGTACTGCTGCTGTTTGTGGCGATTTTCTGTATCAACATCCCGTCGTACGGCCTGATGGCCTGGCTGCCGAAATTCCTGGTACAGCAGCGCGGAATGCCGATTGACGTCTCCAGCATGGTGGTCGCCGCCGGTGGTCTGGGGATCTGGATCTCCTCACTCGGTACCGGCTGGCTGGTCGGGCGCTATCTGCAAGGGCGTGAGCCGTGGGTGATCTTCTTCAGTTCCCTGATCAGCGCCTTGTGCATCTGGCTGGTGTTTACCAGCGAATCAGCGCTGACGGCCAGCCTGTTCTTGTTCCTGGGTTATATCTTCCTGATGGCCTCGTTCGTCACGGTGTTTACTCTGCCGATGAAGCGCCTGCCTGCGGAAGTGATGGGGGCAGCGATGGGGCTGATAAACACCGGCGGCACTTTGGGTGGCTTTGTGGCCCCTATCGCCATGGGGTATTTGATCACCATCAGCCACAACTACATGACAACGTTTATCTTTTTGGCACTGGCTATGGTGGTTTCCGGGCTGGTGATCCTGCCATTGGCTGGTAAAGCGCGCCAACCGGCACTGAATCAAGGAGTATGAAAATGAACATTGAAAAGCTGATTGCCGACGTGGAACAACAGGTATTGCAGTGGCGTCGCCACCTGCATGCCAATCCAGAGTTGTCATTTCAAGAGGCGCAGACGGCAGATTACATCGCTGCACAATTGGCCCACCTTGGCCCGTTGAAGATCTCACGCCCTACGCCAAATAGCGTAGTGGCCGAATTGCAGGGCGCAGCGCCGGGGCCGTGCTATGCATTGCGCGCCGATATCGACGCCTTGCCGATCCAGGAGGAAAGCGACGAACCTTTCTGCTCGACCCGGCCAGGGGTGATGCATGCCTGCGGCCATGATGCCCACAGCGCGATGTTGCTGGGCGCGGCCAGCGTGCTGTGCCAGTTGCAGGCGCAGCTGCAAGGTTCGGTGCGTTTTATCTTCCAGCATGCCGAAGAAGTGCCACCGGGCGGAGCCCAACAGCTGGTAGACCTGGGGGTTCTGGATGGCGTGAAGATGATCTTCGGCCTGCATGTCATGCCCAACTTCCCGACCGGTGAGGTGGGCATGAAGCAGGGCGTGTTCAGTGGCTCCAGCGATAACTTCGACATCGTGCTGCAGGGTAAGGGTGGACATGGCTCGATGCCGCATCTGTGTATCGATCCGGTGCCGATTGGTGCGGAGATCGTTAGCGCATTGCAGCAGATCGTGGCACGGAAGCTGGATCCGTTAAATGCTCCTGTGTTGACGGTGGCGACCTTCCAGGCAGGTGACAGCTATAACGTCATCCCTGACAGCGCACGGCTGGCGGGAACGCTACGCACTCATAATCAGGAAGTACGCGAGCGGGTACCGTTGCTGGTTGAGCAAACCGTCGCTGGGATCAGCCAGGCGCACGGTGCCAGCTACAAGGTTGACTGGACGCGTGGCTATACCATCGGCAATAACCATCCTGATGCCTGCGCTATTGCGCGCGAGGTGGTGGCCGAAGCCGTGGGGCCAAAGGCGTTGCGGGAATTGACCAGCGCGATGTTTGGCAGTGAGGATTTCTCTTCCTATCAGGAGAAAGTGCCGGGGTGCTTCCTGTTTATCGGCAGCGGTAACGAGGCGATCGGTGCCACCTACGGCGTGCATAATCCCCGTTTTAAACTGGACGAGGCGGCGATGCAGATTGGCGTGAAACTGCACGTCGGTTTTATCCGCCATCTGTTGATGCGTTAACAACGGTGGGCGCGGTACTAAGAACTTTTCCGCGCCTATAGCTTCACCGATACGCAGTGTCAGATGTACAAATCTGTTGCTTAGCCTATCTCTAGATGCAATTCGCTTATGGGCATCCCCTGCCGCTCTGATCGTCGACGACAAAACTCAGATCGGCAGGTTGCCCAGGCTCGATTCTCGGAAGAGGCGGCCTTCAGGGACGCAAGAAACCATAAATTCTGTGCCTCTCCCCACACTTCTGCGCGTTCTCTCTCTGATGCCTGTTTAGCCAACTGAGAAAACACCGCTTTCTCCCCCCTAATGAACATAACCATTACAGGGAACGCACACACATGGTGTAATTGGTGTAACTTTCAGGGATGTTATTAGCCTCCCTTTTCCCTGTGGAGATACGCTGACCCAAGGCTGATGGGTATTTCCGCCATTATTTTTCATCATTGTGTGTTCTCCTTCTTCACTGTCATAGGCTTTTAAAAATAAGGTGATAATAGAAAAGCCTGCATATTACGCACACCTAACTTCTTTAATCCCTGGAGTTTGTAATGACTGACAGTCTTGACGTTTACTCCCAAAGCTTTGCTTACTTGCGCCGGTCTATTTCCTGATATAAGGGCGCTGAGGACTGCGTATTCTCGAGAACTTAATCCCTGCCACTCAAAGGGCAAAGAGGGATGTTCATTCCCGGTTAGAATGGCCTCGAGCTGCAAGCGCAATGCCGGCACTGAATAAGAGAGGTCCAAGCCGCCTACCACTTTGAACGGACTGATTAAATACCGTATGTAGGACATGTCAGTTGTCTCCAATGTGAGCAATACCAAACACTGTGGGTGATGTTGGTATATCCGTTTCATGAACTGCTCTACTTCTCTCATACGGTTCGGAGGAAAAAGTTGTGGTGACAACAACAAAAGATCTACAGAGACAAGTTCTTTCTCAAGATCACAAATATCTTCAGCATCAATCACATCATAGGCAGGCGACAGCAGCGCCTTCAGCCCCTGGCGCGTAAAGAAGCATGGATGCACAAGGGCTACTGTCTGTTTCGGTTTTGTTTCTCGAGTCAATGAAGTCATCTGGATTACGCCCTCCAGCGAAGCGTATTAGCACCCAGGCGAGTCTCACGGGAAAAAGTCTGGAGTCTCTCTTGGGGTGAAGGTAAAAAAGTGTCTTGTTTCAACAGAATTGAAGCCAAGCGTGACAATGGGGTCGCACTGCTGAGAATAGCGTCGGCCTGTTGGCAGACACACGGTAGGGATGACAACTGATGAGCACTTTCCATATCGAATAGGATAAGGGTTCGCCATTCAGGTGAGCAGGTGGCATAGAAGTTGTCGAGAGTACGGCATACGGAATTCGTAACACCATTGGTGACATGAAGCACAACCGTATCCGCTTTTAGCCGGCCAACCTGAAAAAGGGGAGACTGTGGAAAAATCATAGCTATCAACAATGGCGTAAGGCGGTAATGTGCCTCTTCTCGCTCGAGCATAGCTTCTACCGCTGCCGCCATGTAGGCGTAAGGGGATATAATGACGATATTTTTTTCACTCATAGTTATTTTCCTATATTTATCAGTATCTCCACCACGGCGATTGGCCAGTGACATGTTTAAAAAAAGCCCTCGCCAAAAGTTGTAAAAGGGCCGGTACGCAATAGCGCTATGATCGAAATAGTTAAATTAACGTTGTCTTGATTCAGTATTGAATTAATGTGTGGTTGCATTATCAACAGCGACTATGGGAAGAGATACATTTACTCTATTAATAAAAAAACAAAATTCACCTAAAGACATTCCTTTGTCTGTGGTTTTTATTAATTAATTAAAATACAATGAGATAGTGGCTTTCTTAAGCTAATCTTAACCCCTTTCAAGAGAGATGTATAAACGAACCGATGCAGGAGTTAAGGAACAACCTCCATGAAAGAGCACTGAATTTCGAGTCGTTTCTCCTGGCTATTATGAAACAGTTAGTCGCTTTGAATGTAAAAAAAAGGAGGTGTAGGTTATTCGGGAGGAATTAGCTGTAGGAAATAATCCGACTACCCTGCTCATCGCAATATCAAAAAAAGAGGGGGCCCATTTCTGATGACGAATTGATTGTCTTTCTAAAAAGGATAAGGCCCACGGATGGGCCCTGATAGCTTTGTGCAGGTATTAACGCAGACGACGGGTATGATGAATTTATTCGATCCTTTTGCCTTCCATCAGCCGCTGCACCAGCGGTGCCATGATCAGCTCCATTGCCAGCCCCATCTTGCCACCCGGTACCACCAGCGTATTGATATGCGAGATAAACGATCCTTGCAGCATTGCCAGCAGGTAAGGGAAGTCGATCTGATCCAGACCGCGGAAGTGGATCACCACCAAGCTTTCGTCCAGCGAGGGGATCGCCTTGGCGGCAAACGGGTTGGAGGTATCTACCGTCGGGACGCGTTGGAAGTTGATATGGGTGCGTGAGAACTGTGGCGTGATGTAGCTGATGTAATCCTCCATCGAACGGACTACCGAGTCCATCACCGCCTCGCGAGAATGGCCACGCTCGCCGGTATCGCGGATCAGCTTCTGGATCCACTCCAGGTTGACGATCGGCACCACGCCGACCAGCAGATCGACATGTTTGGCTACGTCAATCTGATCGGCCACAACGCCGCCGTGCAGCCCTTCGTAGAACAGGACATCCGTCGGGGCGGGCAGTGGCTCCCAAGGCGTGAAGGTGCCCGGTACCTGATTGTAAGGCACGGCCTCGTCGTAGGTATGCAGATATTTACGTGAGCGGCCGGTGCCGTTCTTGCCGTATTCGATAAAGCTCTGCTCCAGCAGGCCAAAGTCGTTGGCTTCCGGGCCGAAGTAGCTGATATGGCGGCCCATATCGCGGGCTTTACGGATTGCCGCATCCATTTCCGGCCGGGTGTAACGGTGGAAGCTGTCGCCTTCCAACTGGGCGGCGCGCAGGTTTAGCTGCTGAAAAATCTTGCGGAACGCCAGGCTGGTGGTGGTGGTGCCGGCTCCGCTGGAACCGGTCACCGCGATTACGGGATGTTTGGCAGACATGATAGAGGGTCACTCCGTATTAAATGCGCAGGCTCAGAATAAGATTTTTAGTATGGCTGATGCCCTTTCGCCCAAGGCGAAATTGTGCGCGTTGGTTTGCAATACTGCATTGTTACCTGATTTTTCCCCTCAGTCATAGCATGCGATAAGACTAAATTTCCTCCTGCCCAGCGCGGATCTGCCCGCGAGGCATGATGTTGACGGTTTCATGTAGCTCTGACCACACCAGCACCACTTCGCCGCTTTTCAACTGGCGGCGCACGTCGTCGACCTTCTGTTCCAGCGAACGTTCGTGCTCGCCGTAGTCGGTTCCTTCGCGTAATACAAAGGACTCGATCAGGCTGTTGAGGGTCTCTTGTTCAATTTCTTGCCAGGGAATAATCACTTGGTGGATTCCAAAAAAGGAGAAAGCCAGGCTGGGATACGTTGCTCCAGCCACATTTGCGGTTTTTTCAAGGTGCCGCCGACAAAGCCGACGTGGCCACCGCACTCCGTCAGCTGATATTCGATATTAGGCGGCAGGCTGGCGAGGTCGGGGATCACCGCATCAGTCATAAATGGATCGTCTTTAGCGTGAATGATCAGCAGCGGTGTGGTGATCTGCGGCAACAGCGGCAGGGCGCTGCAACGGCGATAGTAATCGACCGCGTCGCTGAAACCGTGAATGCGCGAGGTGATCACATCATCAAACTCGCGAATGCGCCGCAGCTTGTTCAGTTGCGATAAATCCAACGGCAAGGTGCCTGGGTAGTGCAGCAGCTTGCGGGTGGCATTTTGCTTGAGTTGGCCCAGCAGGTAGCGCTGATAAACGCGTGAGAATCCCTGTTCCATGCGGAGCGAGCAAGGTTCCAGCATCAGCGGGGCGGAAACGACCACTGCCGCCTGCAGCAGGCTGTCATTACCCTGTTGGGCCAGATAATAGGCCAGCATATTGCCGCCCAGGGAAATCCCGACCGCCGCCGTTGGCACTTCGCCAAAGCTGTCACGCAGCCAGCGCAGGAAGAAGCGGGCATCTTCCGTTTCGCCGGAATGGTAGATGCGTTGCTTACGGTTGGGCACGCCGCTGCAACCGCGGAAATGCATCACCACGCCCAACCAGCCTTGCTCGCGCCAGGCATTGAGCAGCCCATGTGCGTAAGGGCTGTAGAAATTACCCTCTAACCCATGGAACAGCACCACGCGAGGTTTATCGCGCGCCAGTTGCGGATCTTCACTCCAGGCCAGATCGACGAAATCGCCGTCCGGCAACTCCAGCCGTTGCCAATGAGGTTGCAGCAGTACGCGGCGGCGTACCAGCCGTGGCAGCAGGGTTTGCAGGTGTGGATTACTGGCCCCGGTCAGGGGGCGAAAGGATTCATACATAATGAATAAAATTCTTGTTGGCGGCTATTGTGTGATCCGAACCGCACTGTTAGCTTCAAACACATGTATTAGCAATCATACTGCAAAAAAGTCATTTGGGTGAGGAGCACCCGCTTCATGGAACTGAGTTTATTTCTTTCGATGCTAGGCTTCCTGTGGGTGGCCGCGATCACCCCTGGCCCCAACAATATGTTGCTCACCACCTCAGGGGCCAATTTCGGCTTTATGCGTTCATTATGGCTGATGATTGGCATCATGCTGGGCATGCAAAGTATCCTGGTGTTGGTAGCATTTGGCGTTGGTGGGTTGATCCTGATTTATCCTTCCTTGCACCTGATCCTGAAAATCCTCGGCAGCCTTTATCTGTTGTGGCTGGCGTGGAAAGTAGCGACGGCAGCCTATGAAAAGCTGGAAACCGACGCGCCGCCACCGAAGCCAGTGCGCCTGTACCAAGGCTGGCTGTTGCAATTTCTCAACCCCAAGGCCTGGCTGATGGCGCTGGGGGCGGTGGCGAGCTTTAGCCTGGCGGGGGATAAATACAACCACTCGATTCTGGCCATCGCCTTCGGTATCTTTGCCGTCAACATCGTTGCCGGGATCATCTGGTTGGGTTTTGGTACGGTGATTGGCCGCCTGCTGCGCAGCAAGAAAGCCTGGATAATCTTTAACGTGTCGATGGGGCTGTTAACCGCCGCCTGTGTATTACTGATTTGGCATTAAGGAACTGTAATGGCCGAAAACTATTTCCATGTTGATGCCTTTATTGGCGAGGGGCTGCGGGGCAACCCGGCCGGTGTCTGCCTGCTGCAACAACCGCTGGAAACGGCGCAGATGCAGGCTATCGCCAATGAACTATTCCTGCCGGAAACCAGCTTTGTCTGGCAGGATGGCGACATGTATGCGATCCGCTGGTTCACGCCAACGCGGGAAGTGGATCTGTGCGGGCATGCTACTTTGGCCTCGGCGCACGTGCTGTTAAACGTGGTCAACCCTGGGTTGAGCGATATCCGTTTCCGTTCCGCCAGCGGTGAGCTGTATGTCAAACGCGATGCGGCCGACGGTGAACGGCTGATCCTGGATTTCCCTTCTCGCCCACCACAGAAAATTGCTGAACCGCCACAGTTGGCCGCTTTGCTCGGTGTGCAACCGCAGGAAGTGTGGCGAGCCCAGTCGCTGATGGCGGTATTGGCCGATGAGGCGCAGGTCAGGGCGGTGCAGCCTGCGATCGCCGAGCTGATCGACCACGTGGGTTGCGGCGTGATCGTCACGGCTCCGGGTGATGAGGTGGATTTTGTCTCGCGCTATTTCTCAATGGATCGCAGCGAAGATCCGGTCACCGGCTCTGCCCATTGCATACTGATGCCTTACTGGACGGCTCGTCTGGGCCGCCAGGAGTTGCATGCAAAACAGCTGTCATCACGCGGCGGCGAGTTGTTCTGCGAGCAGCAAGGAGAACGTACGTTGCTGGGTGGTTATGCGCGCATCTTCTTGCGTGGCTCTCTTTCAGGTTGAACTCCGTTCCAGCAGTTGCCAATCCAGCACGTCGTGGCAAGGTGGCAACTGCTGGCCCTGAATCTTCTCCAGCAGCAACTGCACGCTACGCACGCCGAACTGATGCATGGGCTGTACGATGGTGGTCAGCGGCGGAGTGGTGATACTGCCAAACGGCACACCGTCAAATCCCATCACCGCGATATCTTCTGGAATACGCAAGCCCTGCTGGTGCAAGGCACTCATCGCGCCCCCGGCAATCACATCTGAAATGGCAAATACCGCATCTGGCCGTGGCCCGTCTGCCAGCAAATCACTCATCGCCTTGGCTCCAGCGGCGTAATCCAGCCCTTCGACATATTCAACCCGGCAATAGTCCAGCCCCAACTCTGCCAACGCCTGCCGGTAGCCCTGTTCCCGCTGTTGTGAATACAGGTAACGCATATCACCATTGAGCAACGCGATCCGTTGGCGCCCTTTGGCTGCCAGGTGCTGTACACCGGCCATGGCGGCCTGGTGGTTATCGATGGTGACGGAGGAGGCGCGGAATTGGGTATCCCCTTCACCGCATTGCACCCAGGGGAAATCACCGATCATGGCGGTCAGCCCTGGTAAACAGCTGATGGCATCCATGGTGATCACCCCGTCAACCACCTTGCCACTCAGCAGGCTGAGGTAGGCGGATTCACGGGTTGGGTTAGATTCCGAGTTGCACAGCAGAATATGGTAACCGTGGCGTTCGGCTTCTTCTTCGATACCGCGTACCACCAGGGAGCAAAAGGGGTTGGTGATATTGGACACCAGCACCAGCAGCATCCCGCTGCGGGCAGTGCGCAGTTGGCGTGCGAGCAGGTTGGGTTGATAGTCACATGCGCGGATCGCCGCCAGGACCTTATCGCGAGTGGCTGGTTTGACGATCTGTTGGCCGTTCAACACCCGTGAGACGGTGGCCGCTGAGACGCCTGCGATTTTCGCCACCTTTGCTATCGACATGGTTTGCTTTTCCTTCTGCCTACTATATGGCAATGCACACTATGTAGAGGTTGTGTTGCTGTTAAACGGGCGCAGCATGCGGCGCCCCTACGGTCGTATATATTCGACCTCGACACATTTAGCCTCATTGCCAATTTGGCATCAATCTGATCCCTACGGGCAATTTGTGACGCCGATTACAGATCTCTCTTCTCGACGCTTTTATCTAGCTTAATCGGGTTGCCGAAAAAAAGAAATCGATTACATTTTATTCATCATCTAAATGTAATCGATTTCATTTTGGCTTTTGCCGCGAAATCCCGAAAGACCGACGCAATAGGAGGTGGCAGATGGAGATACAGCTTCAGCTAGCGCAGGCGCAGGATCGCAGTGAGATTGCCGCTCTGGTCCATTGCTCAACCAATGCCTGGTATCAGCGCCACGGGCTGGGCGACATCTTCTCTGCCGGGCCAGAAAGTTGCGGCCTGTTTGTTGATGTTTACCAGCAGTTGGATCAGGGCCACCACTGGATTGCGCGCGATCAACAAGGGGCGATCTGTGGCTCCTGCTTTTTCCACCCGCGTGAAACTCATTTGGGGTTGGGCATCATGAATGTTCATCCCGATTATTTTGGCCGCAGAATTGCCAGCCGCTTGTTGGCCAAGGCCGACGAACTGGCGGGTAGCTTACCGGTTCGTTTGCTTTCCAGCGCGTTGAACCTGGATTCCTATTCGCTTTACCAGCGCGGGGGATTTACCCCGTATGCCCTCTATCAGGATATGGCGATCCCGGTGCCGAGCCAGGGATTTGCTTACCCACGCCTGACTCGCGGCCAGGTACGGGCTGCCCGGCTCGACGATCTGCCCGCCATCCTGGAGCTGGAGCGCGAAATACTGGGCATCGAACGCCAGCGCGATATCGATTATTTCCTCAATGACGCCAGTGGACTGTGGCGGGTTGCCGTCTGGGAGTTGGACGATCGCATCGGCGGTTATCTGGCCTCGGTGGCGCATCCGGCCTCCCGTATGTTAGGGCCGGGGTGCTGCCATAGCGAAGAGATCGCCCTGGAGTTACTTGGCTGGATGCTCGATCGCCATCATCGCGGTACGACACCGGTGGTATTGGTACCCGCAGAGCGCTCCGCGCTTAGCCAGGTTTTGCTGCGCTGGGGCGGACGAATTTGTGAATTACATATCGCGCAGGTGAAAGGCCAGGCGCAACAACCCGGCGGCGTGGTGATGCCGTCCTTTTTGCCGGAAAGCGGTTAGCACCGGCGTCGTTGCTGTATTAACCAATCAACACCGATGGGGGAGTTATGCAAACAGATAGCCAGGCCTTGGGGGCCAAAGGCGCCACGTTCAAATGGGTAGTGCCACGGCTGGCACTGATGATGTTCCTGCAATTTTTTGTCTGGGGGGCCTGGTACGTTACGCTTGGCGTGGTGATGGGCAAATACGGCCTGGCGGCGATTATTGGTGATGCCTATTCCACCGGGCCGATCGCCTCCATCCTGTCGCCTTTTGTGCTGGGTATGGTGGTCGATCGCTTCTTTGCCTCGCAAAAAGTATTGGCTGTGTTGCACCTGATTGGGGCAGGCCTGCTGTGGATGATGCCTGGCTTCTTTGCCGAGGGGCAGGGCAGCGGGCTGTTGTGGATCATCTTCGGCTATATGCTGTGCTACATGCCCACCATTGCCCTGAGCAACAACGTGGCATTTTATAGCCTGAGCAACAGCGAGAAAGCCTTCCCGGTCGTGCGGGCGTTCGGCACCTTTGGCTGGATTGTCGCCGGGCTGATCGTCGGCAGCAGTGGCCTGTCGGACAGTACCGATATCTTCACGCTGGCTGCCGTAGCCTCGCTGGTATTGGCGATTTACAGTTTTACGCTGCCGCATACCCCGGCACCGGAACGCGGCAAGCCAGTAAAAATGCGCGATCTGCTGTGCGCCGATGCTTTCGCGATGCTCAAGCAGCGCCATTTCCTGGTGTTTATCATCTGCGCCATGCTGATCTCCATCCCGCTGGCGGCGTATTACGCCTATGCCGCGCCGTTCGTTGCCGCGGCTGGTTTCACCAACGTGGGTGGCGTGATGTCGCTGGGGCAAATGTCCGAGCTGTTCTTCATGCTGCTGATCCCGTTCCTGTTTGCCCGGTTGGGGATCAAGTACATGCTGATGATCGGCATGCTTTCCTGGTTCCTGCGCTACGTGATGTTCGCTCTGGGCATTACCGAAGAAATGCGCTGGATGATCTACCTCGGCATCATCCTGCATGGCATGTGCTATGACTTCTTCTTCGTTATCGGCTTTATCTATACCGATAAAGTGGCGGGCGACAAGGTGAAAGGCCAGGCACAAAGCCTGCTGGTGCTGTTCACCTACGGCATCGGTATGTTGATTGGTTCGCAGATCAGCGGTGCGCTGTTTAACCATATGGTGACGGCGGAAGGGGCTGCGGCGTTGCCGCAATGGCAGCACTTCTGGTGGTACCCGGCCTTCGGCGCATTGGCGATCGCCGCGCTGTTCTTCTTCACCTTCAACTACCGGGATATTCCAGCAGGGGAGAAACGCGATGGCTGATTTGCGGGTGCTGGTGGTGGGCTGCGGCAATATGGGGGCGTCCCATGCCGAGGCCTACCACGCTATGGACGGGGTGACAATCTGTGGGCTGGTGGCTCGGGGTGACTCGCGTGAGCTGCTCAATCAACGCTTGGGGGGCGGTTATCCCACCTTTAGCGACTTTGAGTTGGCGCTGGCGCAAACCCGGCCCGATGCCGTGTGCCTGACCACTTATCCGGATACCCACGAAGCCTACGCCTTGTCGGCGCTGGCGGCGGGATGTCATCTGTTTATCGAAAAGCCGCTCGCCACCACGGTAGCAGGGGCTGAAAGGGTAATTGCTGCCGCCCATCAGGTACAACGACAGGTGGTGGTGGGCTATATCCTGCGTCATCACCCCTCCTGGCAGCAGTTTGTGGAGCTCGCTCGGGGTTTGGGTAAGCCTTTGGTGATGCGGATGAACCTCAACCAGCAAAGCCACGGGCAGATGTGGAATGTGCATCGCAACCTGATGCAGTCATTGTCGCCAATCGTCGATTGCGGCGTACATTATCTGGACGTGATGTGCCAGATGGCACAGGCGGAGCCGATCAGCGTGAGCGCTATCGGCGCCCGGCTGAGCGATGACCTGCCGCAGGGGATGTATAACTACGGCCAGCTACAGGTGCGTTTTTCCGACGGTTCGATCGGCTGGTACGAAGCTGGCTGGGGGCCGATGATCAGTGAAACGGCCTACTTTGTGAAAGACGTCATTGGGCCGCGCGGTGCGGTTTCGATCGTGGCTCGTCATCACGAAAGGGCTTCTGACGATGTTGGGGGGCATACCAAAACCGAATCATTGCGGGTGCATTATGCCGATTTGGACGATGAGAACCGCTTTAAGCGGCCGGATCGCTGGATCGACTGTCAGGATGAGCCGGACCATTTAGCGCTGTGTCTGAGTGAACAGCGGTACTTTTTACAGGCTATTCGTGAGGGGCTGGATCTCAATCAGCATCTTCAGGATGCGTTGAACAGCTTACGGGTGGTGCTGGCGGCAGACGAGGCGGTACGCAGCCAACGTACGGTGATATTAGGGAGAGAAGCATGAAGACGATGCAGGGGCCGGGATTGTTTCTGGCGCAGTTTATCGCCGAGCAGGCCCCGTTTAATACGCTGGATGGCTTGGCGGAGTGGGCTGCTGGGCTGGGTTTCACCAGCGTCCAGATCCCCACGCTTGAGCCGGCCATTTTCGATTTGGCGCTGGCGGCGCGCAGCCAGGATTATTGCGATGAGATCGTCGCACGGCTTGGGCGGCACGGCATCCGTATCAGCGAGCTGTCGACGCATTTGCAAGGGCAACTGGTCGCCGTCCATCCAGCCTACGATCTGGCCTTTGACGGTTTTGCCCCGTCAGAAGTCCGGGGTAAGCCTCAGCAGCGGCAGGCCTGGGCAACGGAACAACTGCTGCTGGCGGCGCAGGCTTCGCAGCGCTTGGGGCTAACGGCCCATGCGACCTTCTCTGGGGCGCTGGCGTGGCCCTATTTCTATCCGTGGCCGCCGCATAATGCGTTACTGCTGGAGGAGGCCTTCGAACAGTTGGCCAAGCGCTGGCTGCCGATCCTGGACGCCTTCGATCTGGCTGGTGTAGATGTGTGCTATGAGCTGCATCCGGGGGAGGATCTACATGACGGCGTGACCTTTGAACGTTTTCTGGCCAAGGTCGGCAACCATCCCCGCTGCCATATTCTCTATGATCCGAGCCATCTGCATTTGCAGCAGATGGACTATCTGGGCTTTATCGATTGTTATCACCCACGTATCCGGGCGTTTCACGTCAAAGATGCCGAGTACCGCCCCAACGCCCGCAGCGGCGTGTATGGAGGCTACCAACCGTGGTCGGAAAGGCCTGGGCGCTTCCGCTCGTTGGGGGACGGGCAGATCGACTTCCCGGCGATTTTCAGCAAGCTGACGCAGTACGGCTTCCCTGGAGTCGCTACGTTGGAATGGGAGTGCTGCCTTAAGTCGCCGGAGGCGGGGGCACGCGAAGGTGCCGCCTTTATCGCTCGCCATATTATTCCGGTAGCGGAACGGGCCTTTGATGATTTTGCCGTGGTGGATACTGACCGGGCGCGAGTCAGAGCCATGCTGGGTGTGGAGGATGCATCATGAGATTAAAGCTGGGAATGGTAGGTGGCGGTGAAGGTGCGTTTATTGGCGCGGTGCATCGGTTGGCGGCGCGGATGGATGATGAGTTTGAGCTGGTCGCCGGGGCTTTCTCCTCCGATAGGCACAACTGTCAGCGCACCGGGGCGTTGTTGCATCTGCAACCGGATCGCTGCTATGCCGATTTTAACCAGATGGCGCAGGCAGAAGCGGCACGAGAGGATGGGATTGATGTCGTCGCGATCGTGACCCCGAATCATTTGCATGCTCCAGTCGCCAGCGCCTTTCTCAACGCCGGGATTGATGTGATCTGCGATAAGCCGTTATGCACCTCTTATGCCGAGGCTCTGCAACTGGCACAAACGGTGCGCCAAAGCGGAAGACAACTGATCCTGACCCATAACTACAGCGCCTACCCGCTGGTGCGTGAGGCACGTAGCCGGATATTGGCGAGGGAGTTGGGCGAGATCCGCTTCGTCGAGGTGGAATATCTGCAGCAGTGGCTGGCAAAACCGCTGGAGCTGACCGACAACAAGCAGGCCGGTTGGCGTGCGCAGCCGGAAAAAGCTGGATCCGGCTGCATCGGTGACGTAGGTACCCACGCCTGGCAGCTGGCTGAGTTTGTCAGTGGTATGTTGCCTGAGGCGATCAGCGCTGAGCTGACGTCATTCATTGCGGGGCGCAAGCTGGACGACGATGTGCGGGTGCAGATGCGCTATGCCAACGGTGCCAAAGGCCGGCTCTGGGCAAGCCAGGTGGCCTGTGGTCATGAGAATGGGCTGAAGTTACGAGTTTACGGCAGTGAGGGCAGCCTGGAGTTTTGCCAGGAAAACCCGAACCAGCTATGGATACGGCCTTTTGACGCGCCCGCCTATTGCATCACCCGCGCCTCGGCATTTCAGCATGCAGAAAACCGCCTGCTGGCCCGCGTACCCGCAGGGCATCCTGAAGGCTATTTAGAAGGGTTTGGCCAGATTTACCGTGAAGCGGCCCGCTGTTTGCGTGATGGTCCTTCGGCGGCACCGTTGTTACCAAGGATTGAAACCGGCGTGCAAGGGATGGCATTTATTGATGCCGCTCAGCGCAGTAGCCGTGCGGGAGGAGAGTGGGTGGAGTTGATATCGCCATAAGTAATAAAGAAGATTTTTTTATTCTTTTATTGCCGGACGCCGCTCAGATAAAACTGTTGGTCACAGCACAGAATTTTATCAACGGAGCGGATCATGGCGAGCAAACTTTTCTCATTACGCAGTGCAGTATTGTTGGCTTTATCGCTCGGTGCGGCCAGTGCCCAGGCAGTGGACGTTACCGTGGCGTACCAGACCTCCGCCGAACCCGCCAAGGTGGCGCAGGCGGAAAACAGCTTTGCCAAACAGTCTGGCGCGACCGTTGACTGGCGCAAGTTCGACAGCGGCTCCAGCGTGTTGCGTGCGCTGGCCTCTGGCGATGTGCAGATTGGCAATATAGGCTCCAGCCCGCTGGCCGTGGCCGCCAGCCAGAAGCTCCCTATCGAAGTGTTCCTGATCGCCTCGCAGCTGGGTAGTTCCGAAGCGCTGGTGGTGAAAAAGGACATCAAATCTCCCCAGGATCTGATCGGTAAGCGCATTGCGGTACCGTTCATTTCCACCACTCACTACAGCCTGCTGGCCTCCCTGAAACACTGGGGCATCAAACCTGACCAGGTGCAAATTCTCAACCTGCAGCCGCCAGCCATTGCGGCGGCCTGGCAGCGTGGGGATATCGACGGGGCTTATGTATGGGCTCCGGTGGTCAATGAACTCGCCAAACAGGGCAAGGTGCTGACCGATTCCGAACAGGTTGGCCAGTGGGGCTCACCAACGCTGGACGTGTGGGTAGTGCGTAAAGACTTTGCCGAGCAGCATCCGGAAGTTGTCACCGCGTTTGCTGCCAGCGCCCTGAAAGCGCAGAAAGCCTATCTGGCACAGCCGGAGCAGTGGCTGAAAGACTCAAGCAACCTGAGCACGCTGGCTCGCCTGAGCGGAGTGCCACCAGAACAGGTGCCGGAACTGGTGAAGGGTAACCGCTACCTGCCGGTCGCCGATCAGATCACTCAACTGGGCCAGCCGGTAGATAAAGCCATTCGCGATACCGCCGAGTTCCTTAAGCAACAAGGCAAGATCCCGCAGGTGGACAGTGATTACAGCGCCTATGTGACCAACCGCTTTGTCAAACAGGTGCAGGCTGCGCCGCAGTCGTAAGGGATCCGCCATGCTAAACGTTAACCATCTTTCGGCCGATTATCAGGGGCGTGCGGCGCTGCGCGATGTGTCGTTCCAGATAGCCAAAGGGCAACTGGTGGTGGTGTTGGGGCCTTCTGGCTGCGGCAAGACCACGTTGCTGAATTTGATCGCCGGGTTTATTGAGCCAACGGCAGGCAGCATTACGCTGGATGATGTCCCCGTCAAAGGCCCGGGGGCCGAGCGGGGCGTGGTCTTCCAGCATGAAGGCTTACTGCCGTGGCGCAACGTGGTGGATAACGTGGAGTTTGGCTTACAGCTGGCCGGTGTGGCCAAGCCGCAACGCCGCAAGGTGGCGCAGCAGATGTTGCAACGCGTTGGGCTGACCGGCTATGAGCAACACTTCATCTGGCAACTGTCCGGTGGGATGCGTCAGCGGGTGGGTATTGCTCGCGCCTTGGCTGCCGACCCTCGGCTGTTGCTGCTGGATGAGCCTTTCGGGGCACTGGACGCGTTCACTCGCGAACAGATGCAGGAACTGCTGTTGAACATTTGGCGCGATACCGGCAAGCAGGTGCTGCTGATCACCCATGACATCGAAGAAGCGGTGTTCCTGGCCAGCGAGCTGTTACTGCTTTCTCCTGGCCCTGGGCAGGTGGTGGAGCGTTTATCGCTGAATTTTGGCCAGCGCTATGCCGCCGGAGAGGCTTGCCGTTCCATCAAGTCCGATCCTGAGTTTATCGCCCAGCGTGAATACGTGCTGGGCCGGGTGTTCCAACAGCGCGAGGCCTTGCTATGAGCCTGCATTCTGTTCTGAAAGCCGCAGTACCGACAGCGGTGCGCCAATCTCGTTTCACGCTGCCGCGCAGCCTCAAGCTGAGCACGGCAACCTTGCTGGTGCTATTGGCTGTCTGGTGGGCGGTAACCGCCTTGCAACTGATCAGCCCGTTATTTCTGCCCGCGCCGCAGCAGGTCTTGCATCAGTTGGTGGTCATTGCCAGCCCGCAAGGCTTTATGGATGCCACGCTGTGGCAACACCTGGCCGCCAGTCTGGGGCGGATCCTGGTGGCATTACTGGCCGCTGTGGTGATCGGTGTCCCGGTGGGTATTGCGATGGGGCTAAGTGAGACAGTGCGTGGCCTGCTTGATCCCCTGATTGAAATTTATCGCCCGGTACCTCCGCTGGCCTATCTGCCGCTGATGGTGATCTGGTTTGGCATCGGTGAAACCTCGAAAATCCTACTGATCTACCTGGCGATTTTTGCCCCTGTGACGCTTTCGACCGTGGCAGGCGTACGCAGCGTAGCGCAGGTGCGCATTCGTGCCGCGCAGGCTTTGGGAGCCAACCGCTGGCAATTGCTGCGCTTTGTGGTGTTGCCTAGTGCGCTACCGGAAATTCTGACCGGCATCCGTATTGGCCTGGGCGTCGGCTGGTCTACGCTGGTGGCCGCCGAACTGATTGCCGCCACGCGCGGTCTGGGATTTATGGTGCAGTCCGCTGGTGAGTTTCTGGCGACCGACGTGGTGATCGCCGGTATCAGCGTGATTGCGATAATCGCATTTGGTCTGGAGCTGGGGCTGCGTGCCTTACAGCGCCGTTTGACCCCCTGGCATGGAGTACAGCAATGAACGAACGTTTAGCAATTACCCCGTTGGGGCCTTATATCGGTGCGTTGGTGGAAAACGTCAATCTGGCGCGACCACTGGGCGATGGTCAGTTTGAACAGCTTTACCATGCCTTGCTCAAGCATCAGGTGCTGTTCCTGCGCGATCAGCCAATCACACCGATACAACAGCGTGAGCTGGCAGGGCGCTTCGGCGATCTGCATATTCACCCGGTGTATCCACATGCTCCCGACGTGGAGGAGATCATTGTGCTGGATACTCATGACGATAACCCACCGGATAACGACAACTGGCATACCGACGTCACCTTTATCGAAAACCCGCCGCAGGGGGCGATTTTAGCCGCCAAGCAGCTGCCGACGACCGGTGGGGACACGCTGTGGGCTAGCGGGATTGCCGCTTATGAAGCGTTGTCTGCCCCCTTTAAACAGTTGTTGGTCGGGTTGCAGGCGGAGCATGACTTCACCAAGTCGTTCCCCGAATATAAACATCGTGGCAGTGAGGAAGAGCATCAGCGCTGGCAGTTGGCCGTGCAGAAAAATCCACCGTTGCTGCATCCGGTGATCCGCACCCATCCGGTGACCGGCAAGCAGGCGCTGTTCGTCAATGAAGGATTTACTACGCGGATTGTCGATCTGGCGGCGAAGGAGAGTGATGCTCTGCTGAACTTCCTGTTTGCGCATATCACCAAGCCGGAGTTTCAGGTGCGCTGGCGCTGGCAGGCCAACGATATTGCCATTTGGGATAACCGGGTTACGCAGCATTATGCCAACGCGGATTACCTGCCTCAGCGGCGCATTATGCACCGCGCAACCATTCTGGGGGATAAGCCGTTCTATCGCGCCTGAGGATCACTCCACCATCAGGTTTCTGGAAAAGTTTCTCATATCTACCCCCGCTTTCCTGCGGTACAGGCGTGCCTTACGTGCGCCTGTTGCCACTCTCTCGCCGGTTTCCTCAAACATCTCCGAAGCGTCAAAACGCCGCATCAGGCTTTTGCGCTGCACCGTATGCGACAAAATAATCTCAATCACTTCCTGCAACTGGGAAAGCGTGAACTCCGCTGGTAGGCAATAGACCGGCAGCATGGAGTAAGCCGTTTTTTGCCGTAGCCGCTGAAGTGCCGCTTCCACGATCGTTTGATGATCGAAAGCTAGCTGCTGTGTTTGCAGGCTGTCCAACGGCACCCAGGCTACGTCACTCACGTCGACGATATGCGGCTGGCAATCGGCATGGGCGATCAGGGCAAAGTAGACCGTGGTCAGGCTCCAGCCGCGCGGGTCCCTTTCCGGGCCAGAAAAACTGGCCAACTGCGCCAGATAGGGCGGCACCACACCGGTTTTTTCCCTCAGTTTACGTTCGGCCGTCGCTTGCGTGGAGGCGTCGTGCTGCAAATCGATAAACCCGCCGGGCAATCCCCATTGATCGAGAAAAGGGTGATTAGCGCGCTTGGCCAACAGCACACACAGCTTCCCGCCGTGTACGGTAAACAGCACGCTGTCGACGGTGACAAGTGGTGAGGGGAAGAGGCGCGGATCGTAGTTTTTCAGGTACTCGGCTTGCGTGGTCATGCTGGCGCTCGGCTAAAAAGGTCTTTGAGACAATATAACAATAGCTGCCGGCTAATGATAATTATTAATATCCTAAATAAACAAACGGTTAAGCGAATTTGCTGCGATTAAGACATTTTTCGCTTGCCAATAAATGTCTCTTAGACAATTATATAAATGTCCTAGGGACATTAATTGGTGGGGGGAAGAATATGAGCGCACAACTGCAGTTGTTTTTGAACGACATTGAAGTGAAGGTGACAACCGGACAGTTTCCCGATGGGGCGGTGTATGCCCGGTTTGCAAAGCCTGAAACAACGGGGGCTTCGCAGATGCGTATTCGTGCCAGCGCCATGTGCAGCATGGATGACTTCATGCTGTTGGCACAGTTGACGCAGGCGGTACGCCACCAGTTCCTGATCAAAGAAAGCCTGCTTGAGCTGCCTTATCTGCCCTATGCCCGCCAAGATCGCCATATGACCTCCGGCGACAGCTTCGCGCTCAAGGTGTTCGGCCAATTACTCAACACCTTGGCGTTTGACCGTGTGACGGTGCTGGATCCACACAGTGAAGTAGCTGCCGCCGTGATCGACAACATGCACATCATTACTCAGCAGCAGTGCATGCAGCACAGCAGCAGACTGGCCAATTTATTAACCCAGCAGCAGCTGTTCCTGATGGCTCCGGATGCCGGAGCGCTGAAAAAAATTCACGCGGTGGCGGCCCACTTTGGCATCGCACAATACGGCATCCTGACCAAACACCGGGACGTGTTCAGCGGCGAACTGACGGGGTTCGAACTGCTGGCTGGCGATGTGCAGGGCAAAGACGTGCTGATTGTGGATGACCTGTGCGACGGTGGCGGCACCTTTATCGGCTCGGCCCAGGTATTGCGTCAGGCGGGGGCGCGTACGGTCAGCCTGTATGTCACCCACGGGGTGTTCTCCAAAGGCACCGCTGCTTTGCTGGACCAAGGCATCGATAACATCTATACCACCACTTCCTATGCTGCGGCGGAACTCGCTGAGCAACGTGTTGAACTGATTGATATTGAATCTATTTATACCCTATGAATTTCAAGCTGCAGCTAGGCGACAAGCTCACTCATCCCCAGGAGCTTACTTTAGTAAGTGACTGGGATGGGTGAGTGCAGGTAAGAACGCTGCAGCTTGAAAGGCGACGGGTATACGCTCACTAAGGAACCGACTATGTTAACTAATCCTATTTTGGCGATTGATGGCTACAAAGTGTCACACCGTGAGCAGTATCCGCTGGGCACCACGCGTATCTACTCCAACTTCACGCCGCGCAGCGATCGGTTCTTTGCTTCCCCGCTGCCGGACGGCCAACTGGTGTTCTTCGGTTTGCAGGGCTTTTTACAGTGGTTCATGGTGGATTTATTTAATCAGCAATTCTTTGCCCAACCGGAAGAGCTTGTGGTAGGGGAATATAAAAAGCTGATGGACAGCTACATTGGTCAGGACCGGGTCTGCGTGGAGCATATTCGTGAGCTGCATCGGTTGGGCTATCTGCCGCTGCATATCAAAGGATTAGATGAAGGCAGCAAGGTGAAGATGAAGGTGCCAGTGCTGACCATCACCAATACGCGTGAGGAGTTCTTCTGGCTGGTCAACTACCTGGAAACGGTGATCTCGGCCGAACTGTGGAAAGCCTCCACCAATGCCACCATTGCCCATCATTATCGCAAGATCTGCCAGATGTGGGCGGCAAAAACCTGTGACGATGTGGCGCATCTGGATTTCCAATGCCACGACTTTTCCTTCCGCGGTATGTCGGGTATGCATGATGTCGCGCAGGCCGGTACCGGGCATTTGCTCAGCTTCAAGGGCACCGACAACATTCCCGCGGTGCTATACGCACAGAAGTATTATCCAACCGCTGAAGACTACTTCGTGGCTGGCAGCATCCCCGCCACCGAACATAGCGTAATGTGCATGGGTGAGCAGGCAACGGAGATCGAAACGTTCCGCCGCCTGATTGAAGATCTCTACCCGAATGGGTTGGTTTCCATCGTGTCGGATACCTGGGATTACTGGCAGGTGCTGACGGAGTTTACCCGTGAGTTGCACAGCAAAATCATGGCGCGCGATGGCCGAGTGGTCTTCCGCCCAGACAGTGGCGATCCGGTAGCTATTCTTTGTGGAACCGGCGACGACAGCGACCGCAGTGCGCAACGCAGCGCCGAAGAGAAAGGCTCGGTGGAAGTGTTGTGGGAGATCTTTGGCGGCACGGTAAACAGCAAGGGCTACAAAGTGTTGGATCCGCATGTCGGGCTGATTTATGGAGACTCCATCACTTTGGAGCGCGCCCAGGAAATTCTGCAACGTCTGGAGGCGAAAGGTTTTGCCAGCTCTAACGTGGTGTTTGGCGTGGGTTCCTTTACTTATCAGTATAATACCCGCGATACTTTTGGTTTCGCGATGAAGGCCACCTACGGTGAGGTGAACGGAGTGGGGCGCCCCATCTTCAAACAGCCGAAGACCGACAGCGGCCTGAAACAATCTGCACGCGGTTTGTTACGGGTGATCCGCGATGGGGAAGGGGAATATCAACTGCTGGATAATCAGGACTGGCAACAGGAGCAGCAGGGCGAACTGAAAACGCGCTTCCTGGATGGAAAACTCTATAACCAGGAGTCGCTGGAGCAGATCCGTCAGCGCATTGCCTGCCCCTCACCCCAACCCTCTCCCACAGGGAGAGGGAGCTGAATTGAGCTCGTAGGTGATTACGGAGTTAATATTTAACTGGTTGATCTAAAATATTATAACCAGAGTTAAGCTGTAGCACGATAGATCCCCTCTCCCTGTGGGAGAGGGCTAGGGTGAGGGGGCGTTAAATCAACTCTCTGCTTCAAACGCCTGGGTCAGATTTTCCAGCTGTTCCTGGGCATCCAGCCAGGTCATTTCCGTTTCTTCCAGAGCGGACTTGGCCTGGCTTTGCTTTTGCAGGCAGGCGGTCAGATCGGCTTTACGGCTGATGTCGTACAGCGCCGAGTCTGCCAGCTGTTCTTCCACCGCGGCCAATTCGGCACCCAGCTTATCCATCTGTTGTTCCAGCTTGGCGATCTGCTTACGCAGTGGTTGGGTTTGCGTACGGAATTCGGCTTCACGGCGCTTTTGGTCTTTACGCGCCTGGGCGCTGTTGCCGTTATCCTGCTTCGGTGCGGCATCCTGTTGCGCCTGCTGCTTTTGCAGATCGCTAAGCCACTGCTGGTAATCGTCCAGATCCCCCTCGAACTGCTCCACCTGGCCATCGTGCACCAGATACAGATCGTCGGTAGTAGAACGCAGCAGGTGGCGATCGTGCGAAACCACCACCAATGCCCCCTCGAAATCGATCAGTGCTTCGGTCAACGCCTGGCGCATATCCAGATCCAGGTGGTTGGTCGGTTCATCGAGCAGCAGCAGGTTAGGGCGCTGCCAGACGATTAGCGCCAGCACCAGCCGTGCCTTTTCACCGCCGGAGAAACGTTCGGTGATTTCGGTGACCTTATCGCCCTGGAAGCCGAAGCCGCCAAGGTAATCGCGTAACTGCTGTTCTAACACGCGAGGTGCTATACGGCTCAGATGCTGTAGTGGTGACTCATCGGCGCGCAGGAACTCCAACTGATGCTGGGCGAAGTAACCCAGTTTGATGCCCTTTGCCAGCCCGATCTCCCCGCTTAGCGGCTCCAGCGTGCCAGCCAGCATTTTGATCAGCGTTGATTTACCGGCGCCGTTACGCCCCAACAGGCCAATACGTGAACCAGGCACCAGGTTGAGCTTGATTGACTGCAAGATCACTTTGTCGCCATAGCCTGCGCTGACTTTTTCCATCCGCAGCAATGGGTTCGGCAGGCTTTCGGGTTGGCGGAAGCTAAACGTGAACGGGTTATCGACGTGCGCCGGGGCAATCAGCTCCATCCGCTCCAGCATCTTGATGCGGCTCTGGGCCTGTTTGGCCTTGGTGGCCTGAGCACGGAAACGGTCAATATAGCTTTGCAGATGCGCCACTTTTTCCTGTTGGCTCTGATACAGCGACTGCTGCTGTGCCAGTTTGGTGACGCGCTGGCGCTCGAAGGAGGAATAGTTGCCGGTATATTCGTTGATGGTCTCATTTTCGATGTGCAGGATCTTGTCGACGATTGGGTCGAGGAAATCACGGTCATGCGAAATCAGCACCAGGGTGCCCGGATAGCTTTTCAGCCAGCGTTCCAGCCAGATCACCGCATCCAGATCCAGGTGGTTGGTGGGTTCGTCCAGCAACAGCAGATCGGAACGGCAAACCAAAGCCTGTGCCAGGTTAAGGCGCATGCGCCATCCGCCCGAGAAGGCGCGCACCGGGCTTTGCAGCTGTTCATTGGAAAAACCTAAACCGTGCAACAGGCTGGCGGCACGGGAACGGATAGTCCAGGCATCCAGGGCATCGAGCTTGCCGTGCAGCGTGGCTATGGCGTGGCCGTCGTTATTATCGTTTGCCACCTGTAATTCGGCTTCCAACTGGCGGAACTCCCGATCTCCATCGATAACATACTCAATGGCGGGCACGTCCAGTGCCGGTGTTTCCTGATTCACCCAGGCCAGCGCCCAGTTGTTTGGGAAGGTGTAGCTGCCACCGTCTGCGGCGATCTCACCTTTCAACAGGGCAAGCAGCGTAGATTTCCCACAGCCGTTCTTACCCACCAGGCCGACCTTCTGACCTGGATTAACCGTCGCCGTGGCGTTGTCCAACAGGACGCGGGTGCCGCGTCGGATTTGTAGCGAGGAGAAAACAATCATAAAGCGCCGTTTGTTCAGAGTATGTTAAATTGAATTGAGTTTACGTTAACAGGACGCGTAGCAGTCCTATTATTAGTCTTTGCGTTGCATGGTAACGGAAATCCGCCACCCTGACGACGCTTTGGAGGGGAATGATGTCACAGCCGCCGAAGGTTTTGCTGCTGTATGCCCATCCGGAATCCCAGGACTCGGTAGCAAACCGGGTTTTGTTACAACCGGCACAGCAGTTGGAACATGTCACCGTGCACGATTTATACGCGCACTATCCGGATTTCTTTATTGATATCCACCACGAACAACAGCTGCTGCGCGACCATCAGGTCATCGTTTTCCAACACCCCTTATACACCTATAGCTGCCCGGCCTTGCTGAAAGAGTGGCTGGACCGTGTGCTGTCCCGTGGCTTTGCCAGCGGGATGGGCGGCAATGCCCTGGCAGGCAAATACTGGCGTTCGGTGATCACCACCGGGGAGCCGGAGGGCGCCTATCGCACCGGCGGTTACAATCGCTATCCGATCGAGGATATTCTGCGCCCTTTTGAGCTCACCGCGGCCATGTGTCATATGCACTGGCTGACGCCGATCCTCGTCTACTGGGCACGCCGGCAGAAACCGGAAGTGCTGAGCAGCCATGCCAGCGCCTATGGCGATTGGTTGCGTAATCCTTTACCGCACACCGGGAGGCACTGATGGAAGGTTCTGCGCTATTAACCGCCATACTGCTGTTCCTGTTTGCCGCGGTGGTGACAGTACCCATTGCCCGTCGTCTGGGGATCGGGGCCGTTTTAGGCTATCTGATTGCCGGTATCGCCATCGGCCCGTGGGGATTGGGATTCATCCGGGATGTGGATGAAATTCTGCATTTCTCCGAGTTGGGTGTGGTGTTCCTGATGTTTATCATCGGGCTGGAACTGAACCCGGCCAAACTATGGGAACTGCGTCGTTCGATCTTTGGTGTCGGTGCCGGGCAGGTATTGGTCACGGCGGCAGTGCTCGGCGCTCTGCTTTATTTCAGCCATTTCGCCTGGCAGGCGGCGGTGATCGGCGGCATTGGTCTGGCCATGTCATCGACGGCCATGGCACTGCAACTGATGCGTGAAAAGGGGATGAACCGCAACGAAGGGGGCCAGTTAGGCTTCTCGGTGCTGCTGTTCCAGGATATGGCGGTGATCCCGGCGTTGGCGTTGATCCCGATCCTGGCCGGTGGCGCAGGCACCAGCGACGATTGGGCGAAAATCGCCATGAAGGTTGCGGCCTTCGGCGGCATGCTGATCGGCGGGCGTTTCCTGTTACGTCCGCTATTTCGTTATATCGCCTCATCTGGGGTGCGTGAAATATTTACCGCCGCCGCGTTGTTGGTGGTGCTGGGGGCTGCGCTGTTTATGGATGCCCTTGGCCTGTCGATGGCATTGGGGACTTTTATCGCCGGGGTGCTGCTGGCAGAGAGCGAATATCGCCATGAGCTGGAAATCGCCATTGAGCCTTTCAAAGGGTTGTTGCTCGGGCTGTTCTTTATCTCGGTAGGCATGGCACTGAATATGGGCGTGTTGTATACCCATC
Source organism: Serratia sp. T13T92 (assembly GCF_047530105.1). Classification (NCBI taxonomy): domain Bacteria; kingdom Pseudomonadati; phylum Pseudomonadota; class Gammaproteobacteria; order Enterobacterales; family Yersiniaceae; genus Serratia; species Serratia sp. T13T92. The sequence goes on from NZ_JBLJAK010000043.1 coordinate 32,594, forward strand.
TGCTGGAAGTGCTGTTTGGCGTGGTGATCCTGGTGGCGGTGAAGTCAGGTGTGTTGTACTCGTTGGCGCGTATTTTTGGCCTGCGGCGTTCGGTGCGTCTGCAATTTTCCGGGGTGCTGAGCCAGGGCGGTGAGTTTGCCTTCGTGCTGTTCTCGGCGGCGTCGACGCAGCATATCTTCGACGACGATCAACTGGCCTTGCTGCTGGTCGTGGTGACGCTCTCAATGATGACCACGCCGCTGCTGATGCAGATTATCGATCGCATTCTGGCCCGCCGCTATAACGCCAAAGACGAGGATGAAGAAGCGCCCTATGTGGCAGACGACGATCCGCAGGTGATCATCGTCGGTTTCGGCCGCTTCGGGCAGGTGGTTGGCCGCTTACTGATGGCTAACAAGATGCGTATCACCGTGCTTGAGCGGGATGTTAGCGCGGTTGGCGTATTGCGCCGCTACGGTTACAAGGTTTATTACGGGGATGCCACGGAGCTGGAACTGCTGCGGGCAGCCGGTGCGGCAAAGGCCAAATCTATCGTCATTACCTGTAATGAGCCGGAAGATACCATGGCCATTGTCCATCTGTGCCAGCAGCACTTCCCCAACCTGTCCATTTTGGCGCGGGCGCGGGGGCGTGTGGAAGCGCATGAGTTGCTACAGGCTGGCGTAAAACAGTTTAGCCGGGAAACTTTCTCCAGCGCTCTGGAGCTAGGGCGCAAGGCGTTAACGGAGTTGGGAATGCACCCGCATCAGGCTTATCGCGCTCAGCAGCATTTTCGCCGTCTGGATATGCGCATGCTGCGTGAACTGATGCCTCCGCATCTGGGGGACGTGGCCCAGATTTCCCGCGTGAAAGAAGCCCGGCGCGAGCTGGAAGAACTTTTCCACCGTGAAATGCAAAAAGAAAAACGGCAGTTCGACGGTTGGGATGAATACGAATAATTCGGAGCACAATGATGTCTGCAACACGTAAAAGATTTATCGCCGGGGCGGTTTGCCCAAGCTGTAACGCTATGGATACGCTGGCGGTTTGGCGTGAAGACCAGGTTGAAGTGGTGGAGTGCGTCAAGTGTGGCCACCATCAGCGTCAGACCGAGCAACAGGTGGAAAAACACGTTCGCCCGCAGGAGCAGGTGATCGGTATTTTTCATCCGGAGTAGCGTTATCTGCCGTGATTTTTTATGCTGAAGGGTACAGCGCTGGAGATTTCCGCTACAATCTCCACCGATTTAGTTTCCAACGGTAGGAGATATCATGAAAGTAACAAAAGACTTGGTGGTCAGCCTGGCTTACCAAGTACGTACAGAAGACGGTGTTTTGGTTGATGAGTCTCCGGTGAGTGCACCGTTGGACTATCTGCACGGGCATGGTTCTCTGATCGCAGGTCTGGAAAAAGCACTCGAAGGTCACGAAGCTGGTGATCGTTTCGACGTTCATGTCGCCGCTAACGAAGCTTACGGCAACTACGATGAAAACCTGGTGCAGCGCGTTCCTAAAGACGTCTTTATGGGCGTTGATGAACTGCAGGTAGGCATGCGCTTCCTGGCTGATACCGATCAGGGCCCGGTTCCGGTTGAAATCACCGAAGTTGATGGTGACCACGTAGTGGTTGATGGTAACCACATGCTGGCTGGCCAAGACCTGAACTTCCACGTAGAAGTTGTGGCGCTGCGTGAAGCGACCGAAGAAGAACTGGCCCACGGCCACGTTCACGGTGAGCACGATCATCACCACGAACACGGTGACGGCTGCTGCGGCGGTCATGGCCACGATCACGACCACGATCATGACCACGGCAAGAAAGGCGGCTGTGGTGGCAACGGTGGTTGCGGCTGCCACTAATCCTGGTGCTGTAACTGCAACAAAAGGTCGCTTCGGCGGCCTTTTTTAGTAATGCGGGGGCGGCGTCTCTTCTGACTGCGAGGCGATCATCGAAGGTTGGCTGGCGCGCAGTTTGTCGGTCAGCAGGCGCAGATGCTCTTGTATCTTCAGCATTTCAAGCTGATGCTGCACCACGGTTTGATTGAGTTCCTCAATCGTCACTTCCTGAAAGGCCTGGCGGCTTTCCATCTCTTCCAACCGCAGCAGCAGGTTCTCGTAGTTTTTCTCGTGCATGATGTTACCTCTGGCACTGTTAAATCTGGGATTCTGGCACTATGTTATCAGTAGCGGTCGGCTTTGTGCCTGCCAATTTCGGCAAGCAGTTTTTCGCTGCCGCAGATCGGGCAATTCAATCCGCAAAGTCGTTAAATAAAATCGTTAATTATCAATGATATTTTTATTTTTCTTGAACTTTGCTACCAATATGAGGTCACATCTTGACTCGATTGGTTACCTGTGTGACTGTTTTGTTTTGTTTCAGGCAGCTATAGTAGCCCGGTTAACTTACTTAATGATGGTTTGAGGCACCGCTTCAGACACTGGAGAAATGGATGAAATCTTTGTTTAAAGTCACGCTTCTGGCAACCACTATGGCTCTTGCTCTGAATGCGACCCAAGTTATGGCAGCCGATGCGGCCAAACCTGCTGATGCGGCCACCGTTACCACGACCGGTGAGGTTGCGCCTGCTGCTGAAGCGGCTAAACCTGCAGAAGCACCAAGCACTGGCAAGTTCAAGAATGACGATGAGCAGGTAGCTTACGCACTGGGTGTGCAACTTGGCCGCTACATGGAAAACTCGCTGGATGAACAGGAAAAACTGGGCATCAAGCTGGACAAAGATGTGATGCTCGGGGCTGTTAAGGACGCGTTTGCCAAGCAGAGCAAGCTGAATGACTCTGACATCGAAAAAACCCTGCAAGGTTTTGAAGTGCGCGTGAAGGCTTCCGCTCAGGCGAAGATGGAGCAGGACGCGAAAGAAAACGAAGCGAAAGGCGCTAAATACGCTGAAACCTTCGCCAAAGAAAAAGGCGCGAAGAAAACCGAATCTGGTCTGCTGTACAAAGTAGAGAAAGAAGGGACCGGTGAAGCACCGAAAGACAGTGATACCGTAGTGGTAAACTACAAAGGTACCCTGACCGACGGCACCGTGTTTGACAACTCCTACGATCGCGGCGAGCCATTGTCATTCCGTCTGGACGGCGTGATCCCAGGCTGGACCGAAGGCCTGAAGCACATCAAGAAAGGCGGCAAGATCAAGCTGGTTATCCCACCGGCTCTGGCCTACGGCAAAAATGGCGTTCCAGGGATCCCTGCCAACTCCACGCTGGTGTTTGACGTTGAACTGTTGGATGTGAAACCGGCAGCCAAGGCTGACGACAAAACAGAAAAAGCGGCTGACGAAGCTGCTGCAGACGCTAAAGCCAAATAAGTCTGAGATTTTCCCAACCGCCGCGAACGTTCTTCGCGGCGGTTTTCATTTCTGCGCTACCAAGAATGCAAAATATCCTGCAACTTTACTCCCTGCCTTTACTGATCGCTTGACGCCTGCCGGGCATCGGGCTTAACGTCAATATCACGCGCAAATGTAAGAACCAGCATCTGACCGTTTTGCTAGACTCTGGGTCTGAACTTATGAATCATGCGCCTGCCCCTTAGGGCGTGTACCTAAAACTGCTCCCGGCAGCGATTGCCTCTTGCGCGAGCCGTTTTAGTTGCGTCCCCTGGCACAGGCGATCTATGTAGGTGGTATCTTCGATGTCAAATTCGCTTTTATCCAGCGAAGCCAGCGAACTTGATTTGCTGAATGAGCGTCCGTTTAGTCAGACGGACCATGAAATCCTGAAGTCGTATGAAGTCGTGGTCGACGGGCTGGCGATGCTGATTGGTGGGCACTGCGAAATCGTGCTGCACTCCCTGGAGGATCTGAAATGCTCCGCCGTGCGTATCGCCAATGGTGAACACACCGGGCGTAAAATCGGTTCACCAATCACCGATCTGGCACTGCGTATGCTGCACGATATGGCGGGCGATGATAGCAGCGTCTCCAAAGCCTATTTCACCCGGGCCAAAAGTGGCGTGTTGATGAAGTCGGTGACGATTGCCATCCGCAATCGCGAACAGCGGGTGATCGGCCTGCTGTGTATCAACATGAACCTCGATGTGCCGTTTTCGCAGATCATGCAGACCTTTATGCCGCCGGAAACGCAGGAGGTGGCTTCCTCTGTCAACTTCGCCTCCTCGGTTGACGATCTGGTGGCGCAGACGTTGGAGTTCACCATCGAAGAGGTGAATGCCGATCGCAACGTGTCCAATAACGCCAAAAATCGCCAGATCGTACTCAACCTGTATGAGAAAGGCATTTTTGATATCAAGGACGCGATCAATCAGGTTGCCGACCGTCTGAATATCTCCAAACATACCGTTTACCTGTATATCCGCCAGTTCAAGAGTGGCGATCTGCTGGGCAATGAGCGCTGATGCTTAACTACTGCCTATTGGTCACCGGCCCGGCTTATGGCACTCAGCAAGCTAGCAGCGCCTGGCAGTTCGCCCAGGCCCTGTTGGCGGCTGGCCACCGCATTACCAGCGTCTTTTTCTATCGTGAAGGGGTGCTGAATGCTAACCAGCTATCATCTCCGGCCAGCGATGAGTTCGATCTGGTTCGAGCGTGGGCGTCTCTGGCGCAGCAACATGGCGTGGAGCTTAATGTCTGTGTGGCGGCAGCTTTGCGCCGTGGCGTGACCGATGAGCAAGAAGCCGCACAGTTGGCGTTGGCGGCCGCTAACCTGCAGCCGGGGTTTACCCTCAGCGGTTTGGGCTCATTGGCAGAAGCGGCGCTGAGCAACGATCGCCTGGTACAGTTTTAAGTGAGCAGAATGAAGCGAGTTGCGTTTGTATTTACCCAAGGGCCACATGGCAGTGCAACTGGTCGGGAAGGGCTGGATGCGGTACTGGCGACGTCGGCACTGAGCGAGGATATCGGCGTATTTTTTGTCGGCGATGGCGTGTTGCAACTGCTGCCAGGTCAACAACCCGAAAAGATCCTGGCCCGCAATTACATCGCCACCTTTGGCGTATTGCCGCTGTATGACGTTGAAAACTGTTATCTCTGCGCAACGGCCATCCAGGAGCGCGGTCTGCAACAGGTCACCGACTGGGTGCTGAAGGCCGAAATTCTGCCGCCAGATACTCTGCGCCAGAAACTGGCTGCTTACGATGTAGTCATGACTTTCTAGGAAATTTTGATGCTGTATACCCTCAGCCATTCCCCAACCCGTTGCGACCTGCCTGCGTTGTTAAGGCTCACCAGAGAAGGTGATGCTCTGCTGTTACTGCAAGACGGCGTACTGGCCGGCCTGGCCGGTAGCGCCAGCCTTGATTTATTGCTCAATGCCCCCATATCCCTTTATGCGCTGCAGGACGATCTGGATGCCAGAGGCCTGTCTGGTCATTTTTCACCCAAAATCACGCCGATCGGTTATACTGACTTCGTTGTGTTAACCGAGAAACACCACAGCCAAATGGCATGGTAATGCGTGCAATGTTGTATATTTCTTGACACCTCTACCAGTCAGCCATAAAATTCTGCGTCCTCGTACTGTGCCAATAGTGCATACGGGGGATTTATCACATGTTTACGAAGCAAAAAACGAAGCAAAACCCAGGAGCTTTTTTTAATGACTACGATTAATCAGCTGGTTCGCAAACCACGCTCTGTGAAGGCTGCTAAAAGCAACGTTCCAGCGCTGGAAGCTTGCCCGCAGAAACGTGGCGTATGTACTCGCGTATATACTACCACCCCGAAAAAACCAAACTCTGCACTGCGTAAAGTTTGCCGTGTGCGTTTGACTAACGGTTTCGAAGTGAGTTCTTACATCGGTGGCGAAGGCCACAACCTGCAGGAACACTCCGTAATCCTGATCCGTGGCGGTCGTGTTAAAGACTTGCCAGGTGTGCGTTACCACACCGTCCGTGGTGCACTTGACTGCTCCGGCGTTAAAGACCGTAAGCAAGCTCGTTCCAAGTACGGCGTGAAGAAGCCAAAGGCTTAATGGTTCTCCGTTAAGTAAGGCCAAACATTTTAATGTCAAAATAAACTCGTAGAGTTTTGGACAATCCTGAAATTTTCAACGGAGTATTTCCATGCCACGTCGTCGCGTAATAGGCCAACGTAAAATCCTGCCAGATCCTAAGTTCGGATCCGAGCTGTTGGCTAAATTTGTAAACATTCTGATGGTAGATGGCAAGAAATCTACTGCAGAAGCAATCGTCTATACCGCGCTGGAGACCCTGGCTCAGCGTTCTGGTAAAGGTCACCTGGAAGCTTTCGAAGTCGCTCTCGACAACGTGCGCCCGACTGTAGAAGTTAAGTCTCGCCGCGTTGGTGGTTCTACTTACCAGGTACCAGTTGAAGTTCGTCCGGTTCGTCGTAATGCTCTGGCAATGCGTTGGATCGTTGACGCCGCTCGTAAACGTGGTGATAAATCCATGGCTCTGCGCCTGGCGAACGAACTGTCTGATGCAGCAGAGAACAAAGGTTCTGCTGTTAAGAAGCGTGAAGACGTTCACCGTATGGCAGAAGCCAACAAGGCGTTCGCCCACTACCGCTGGTAATCCATGCAGTAGTTTTGCTAACCAAGTGGGCGCTTCAAGAAGCCAACCCGCTTGGTTTCACCGAACCGCCTAAGGCAATAGAGGAATCAAATGGCTCGTACAACACCCATTGAGCGCTACCGTAATATCGGTATCAGTGCTCACATCGACGCCGGTAAGACCACAACTACCGAACGTATCCTGTTCTACACCGGTGTAAACCACAAAATCGGTGAAGTTCATGACGGCGCCGCCACCATGGACTGGATGGAACAAGAGCAGGAGCGTGGTATTACCATTACTTCTGCAGCGACAACTGCTTTCTGGTCTGGTATGGCCAAGCAGTTTGAGCCGCACCGTGTAAACATCATCGACACCCCAGGGCACGTTGACTTCACCATCGAAGTAGAACGTTCCATGCGTGTGCTTGATGGCGCGGTAATGGTTTACTGTGCTGTTGGTGGTGTTCAGCCACAGTCTGAAACCGTATGGCGTCAGGCTAACAAATATAAAGTGCCACGCATCGCGTTCGTTAACAAAATGGACCGTATGGGTGCCAACTTCCTGAAAGTTGTTGGTCAGCTTAAATCTCGTCTGGGCGCAAACCCGGTTCCATTGCAGCTGGCAATTGGCGCAGAAGAGAAATTCACCGGTGTTGTTGACCTGGTGAAAATGAAAGCCATCAACTGGAACGAAGCTGATGCAGGCGTGACCTTCGAATACGAAGAGATCCCAGCTGACATGCAAGAACTGGCTGCTGAATGGCACCAGAATCTGGTTGAGTCTGCTGCTGAAGCCTCTGATGAGCTGATGGACAAATACCTGGGCGGCGAAGAGCTGACCGAGGAAGAAATCAAGAAAGCTCTGCGTCAGCGCGTGCTGAACAACGAAGTGATTCTGGTAACCTGTGGTTCTGCCTTTAAAAACAAAGGCGTGCAGGCAATGCTGGATGCGGTTATCGAATACCTGCCAGCACCAAATGACGTTGAAGCTATCAACGGTATTCTGGACGACGGTAAAGATACCCCGGCTGTACGCCATTCTGACGACTCCGAGCCGTTCTCAGCACTGGCGTTCAAAATCGCTACCGACCCATTCGTGGGTAACCTGACGTTCTTCCGTGTGTACTCTGGCGTTGTTAACTCCGGTGACACCGTTCTGAACTCCGTGAAGTCCGCGCGTGAGCGTCTGGGCCGTATCGTTCAGATGCACGCTAACAAGCGTGAAGAGATTAAAGAAGTTCGTGCAGGCGACATCGCTGCGGCAATCGGTCTGAAAGACGTAACTACCGGTGATACGCTGTGTGATCCTACTAGCCCGATCATTCTTGAGCGTATGGAGTTCCCAGAGCCGGTAATCTCCGTAGCGGTAGAACCAAAAACCAAAGCTGACCAGGAAAAAATGGGTCTGGCTCTGGGCCGTCTGGCGAAGGAAGACCCATCATTCCGCGTATGGACTGACGAAGAATCAGGTCAGACCATCATCGCAGGTATGGGTGAACTTCACCTGGATATCCTGGTTGACCGTATGCGTCGTGAATTTAACGTTGAAGCGAACGTGGGTAAACCACAGGTTGCTTACCGTGAAGCGATTCGCGCGAAAGTTACTGACATCGAAGGTAAACACGCCAAGCAGTCTGGTGGTCGTGGTCAGTATGGTCATGTTGTTATCGACATGTACCCACTGGAGCCGGGCTCAAATCCGAAAGGCTACGAGTTCATCAATGACATTAAAGGTGGTGTGATCCCAACGGAATACATCCCTGCCATTGATAAAGGTCTTCAGGAGCAACTTAAGTCTGGTCCACTGGCCGGTTATCCGGTAGTTGATCTCGGTGTGCGTCTGCATTTCGGTTCTTTCCACGATGTTGACTCCTCCGAATTGGCGTTTAAACTGGCCGCGTCTATCGCCTTTAAAGATGGCTTTAAGAAAGCAAAACCTGTTTTGCTTGAGCCTATCATGAAGGTTGAAGTTGAAACGCCGGAAGAGAACACTGGTGACGTCATCGGTGACCTTAGCCGTCGTCGTGGTCAACTGAAAGGTCAGGAATCCAACGCTACTGGCGTTCAGATTCACGCTGAAGTTCCGTTGTCCGAGATGTTTGGATACGCAACTCAACTGCGTTCTCTGACCAAAGGCCGTGCTTCTTACTCCATGGAGTTCCTGAAGTACGATGATGCGCCGAACAACGTCGCTCAGGCCGTTATTGAAGCCCGTGGTAAATAAGCTTTCGGGTTTAACACATTGATCAGTGCTCCCTCCATGAGGGGGGAGCAAAAGAGTTAAGGAATATAGCCGTGTCTAAAGAAAAATTTGAACGTTCCAAACCGCACGTTAACGTTGGTACTATCGGCCACGTTGACCACGGTAAAACTACCCTGACCGCTGCAATCACTACCGTTCTGGCTAAAACCTACGGTGGTTCTGCACGTGCTTTCGACCAGATCGATAACGCGCCAGAAGAAAAAGCTCGTGGTATCACCATCAACACTTCTCACGTTGAATATGACACCCCGACTCGTCACTACGCGCACGTTGACTGCCCAGGGCACGCCGACTACGTGAAAAACATGATCACCGGTGCTGCTCAGATGG
>NZ_JBLJAK010000044.1:0-40897 GCF_047530105.1 Serratia sp. T13T92
AATTTGCCTGGCGGCAATAGCGCGGTGGTCCCACCTGACCCCATGCCGAACTCAGAAGTGAAACGCCGTAGCGCCGATGGTAGTGTGGGGTCTCCCCATGCGAGAGTAGGACACTGCCAGGCATCAATTAAGCCAAGAGGCCATCCGCAAGGATGGCCTTTTTGCTATGCGCAGAAAACAGGAAATAACAGTGAAAACCCCTCACCCCAGCCCTCTCCCAGAGTACCCACCGAGAACATCCTGAACCCCCGTGTGAGGGAGAGGGAGCTGTCCGGCATCGTGGGTGAGCCTGTGCGGCTTCGGAAAGTCGGAACCTTTGATTAGCCCATGCCGTTTCGGCAGTGATGAGTAAGCAGAAAGATGGGTATTTCTGAGGAATATCAGCGGACTCGATCGGTTCCCTCTCCCTGTGGGAGAGGGTTAGGGTGAGGGGGTCATTACTCGATCTGGCTTAAATTAACTGACCCTCAACGGGCCAGATGATAAATACTGTACCCTGTCGCAGCCCCTGCCACATCCCAGGCAAAATCCTTCCAGCTCCAGCCCGTACCGCCTTCCCGGCTGTCATACAGCTCTTTCGCCGCGCCCAAGCCTATCGAAAATAGCAGGCCAAAACTGCGGCTACGTGCCTCATTCCAGTTCTGGTGATCGCCATAGGCCGCGCCAGCGGCCGCAAATGCTGCGGAAGCGACAAAGTGTTGAGCCTTGTCTTTGCCGGTCCAGCTATCATTGGCCATGTGGGTACAGCCACTGGAGAACAACAGTACCGGAAGGAGGAGAAGCGGGCGGAGTGGGCGCATAGTGAAAACATCCCGTCTCAAAATGTACAAAAAAGCCCGGCATTGCCATACCCGTCGCCTTTCAAGCTGCAGCGTTGTTACCTGCGTGCGTGAACCCCAGTCACTTACTAAAGTAAGCTCCTGGGGATGCACGCACTTGTCGCCTAGCTGTGCTGTACAGGGATGTACGAATGCCACGAGCGCATGGATGCGCAAGAGCGGCCAACTTGAAATTCATAGGGTATCTGTGACATGAAATTACAATATACGGCTAATCAAGCGATCGATACGGATCCGACGCAGACGACGGATCAGCTTGCGCACCTTGACCGGATATTCCTGAATGCTTTGCAATTCGAGATAGTGGCCCACCACCGTGGTATGGGTGCGGATCGTTTCCAACTCTTTATGCCGCTGTTCCTGCATTTCGTGCTTGGGATCGTGGAACAGAATGGCGTTTTCCAGATCCAGCCTCCAGGCGCGCGGGTTGAGGTTGTTACCGGTGACCAACTGCCACTCGTCATCGACCCACATCCCTTTCAGGTGATAGCTGTTATCGCCGTCTTTCCACAGGCGCACAATCAGCTGCCCGGTATCAACATAGCGTTGCAGGCGGCTCAGGAAGCGGCGCAGGTTGATTTCGTAAAGATAAGGCAACGCACCGATAATCTTGAACGGCTGATCTTCAGGGATGTAGAAGTCATTGGCCGTCTTGTCACCCACGATGATCTCTACCTGTTTCCCTTGGCGCAGCAGATAAATGATATTGCGCACCAGCAAGGCTGGCAGGTTGAAGTAAGGCGTGCACAGCGTCAGTTTCTGATCGGTGCAGGACATCAGGTGGTGGATCGTTTTGTTCAGAATGCTCTGTTTACCCAGGCCGACTAATGGGGTGACGGCCAGCTCATCATTACTGGCATTCCCCTGAAATTGATAGGCGGCACGGCGTAGGGCAAAGCGGAACAGGCGGATTTCGTTTTTGATCTCGAGGCTTTTGGGTCTGTCATCACGATCAAGGCGCTGCACGGCACCGGCGGTTAACAGATGCTGTTTGATGTAATCGCACAGGGTCACCGCCAACAGATTATTGGTGATCAACTGATAGCGATCGTAACGATACTTCTCATGCTGATGCAGATAGACATCATTAATGCTGGCACCACTATAGAACACCGTATCGTCAACGACAAAGCCCTTCAAATGCAGTACGCCCAGCGCTTCGCGAGTATTGACCGGAACGCCGTAAATCGGCACCGAAACCTGCGGGTGCTGTGCAGCCATAGCGCAGTACCAGTCGGCATTGGTATTGGCCGCTGCCGCACCAATACGCCCACGTTGAGCGCGATGCCAGTCAACCAACACGCAGATCTCCAGCTCAGGGCGCTGCTGCTTGGCTTGATAGAGCGCATTGAGGATATCGCGGCCCGCATCGTCATGCTCCAGATAGAGCGCTACCAGATAAATACGGGTTGTTGCGTTAGCGATCGATTCCAGCAGCGTTGCACGGAAATCTGCCGGCGTATAAAGGGTACGGACATCAGCAACCGTCTGGGGGAGTTTGGGCAGTTGTGCAAGGTGTTGTTGATGTTTGCTACGTTTAAATTTTGACAACATCACAGTGCGCTTCTTCTCTCATATTTGGATGGCCGGAACGCCACTTCCATGAATAAAATGCTTCGAACAATCGGGCGATAATACCACTAGTTGTCTCGATTGTGCGTATGTTTTGGCGTTAACTAGTGGATTCGTATTACATTGCGACAGCGGTCACGGCGTCGCTCCATCCTGTAGCGGCAGGGTTAAATTGACAATCCCCTCGTCAATTTGCACATCGACCTTGAACCCCAGCTTTTGTGCCAGCGTGACCATTCCGCGGTTATTCGGCATGGTAATGCCTGTCAAGCGGGTCAGGCCCTGCGCTCGCGCATAGCCAATCATTTTCAGCAAGAGCTGTCGGCCCAGACCCAGGCCTTTCAGATCGGAACGTACCAGTACGGCGAACTCGGCGTCAGTGTTGTCCGGATCTGACAAGGCACGCGTCACGCCGATGATCTCTTCACCATCGCGTACCGCTACGAAAGCCATTTCTCGATCGTAGTCGATTTGGGTCATGTTAGCCAAATCGTCGTGGCTAAACTCGTTGATCTCACTAAAGTAGCGGTAATAGAGATCTTCCTTGGTGACGCGGTCGATAAAGTGCTTCAGCGCCGGTTCATCCTCCGGCAGGATCGGGCGGAACAGGCATTGTGAACCGTCTTTTAATTCAATGGTTTCTTCCAGTTCATGGGGATAAGGGCGGATCGCCAACCGCGCCTGTGGATCGCCACTGAAAGGCGTTAACTGCATGGAAACGTCCAGCAGGGTAAATTCGCTGCCGGAGGCTAACACCGGATGAATATCGAGGCGTGAGATCTCCGGGCAGTCGAGGATCAGGTTGGAAACCTGCACCAACAGGCGGCTTAAGCCGGGGATATCAAGCGGCCGCAGTGCGCTGCGCCCACGGATTTTGCCTCCTTTCACTGCCTGCAACACCAGATAACGCGCCAGAGCCATATTCAGTGGCGGCAGGGCAACGGCGACCTGGTTTTCCTTGCGCCATTCGATGCCGCCTTCGCCGAGCATTATCAGCGGGCCGAAGGTCGCGTCCTGTTCAACGGCAATCCGCAATTCTTGTGCTCCGGCACGGTTGGCCATGCTTTGCACTAACAGACCGTGGATGCGCGCCTGCGGATAAGTACGCTTCACCCGATCGAGGATCGCTTCCGCCGCACGCTGCACCTCGGTGGCGGTACGTAAATAAAGCATGACCCCCTGAACTTCGGATTTATGCGAGATATCTGGAGAGCGCAGTTTCAGCGCCACCGGGTAGCCAATCTGTTCGGCAATGTGCACTGCTTCGGCGCTGTCACTGGCAATCCAGGTTGGCAGGGTGCTGAGGCCGTAAGCCTGCAGAATCGGCTGGACTTCATGGGTATCCAACTGGCTCGCCCCTTCGGCCAATGCCTGATGGATTAACTGGTGCGCGGCAGCGGTATTGGCCGTAAGCCCAATCGGTAGCGCCGGGGTTTCCTTCAGCTGCTTCTGGTTACGGCGGTATTCCACCATATGCATAAACGCGGTGACCGCGCCTTCTGGCGTGCGATAAGTTGGGATACCGGCCTCGGTAAACAGGCGCCGGGCCTCCTGAGAGGAGTATTCACCACACCAGTTGGTTAACAGCGTAATGCGTTTCCCACGGGGGTGCTGGCGGATGGCCTCGATCAGCCGTTCGGCGGTCTCAGTGCCCGGAGAGGCTGCGCTAGGGGCATGGATCAGCAGCAGGGCGTCATAGTCGTGGCTGTCGAGCAGCGGTTGCAGAGCTGCCAGATAGCGCTTGGGGGTTGCATCATCACGCAGATCGATAGGATTTCCTGGCCGGATAAACTCCGGCAGGGCAGCGCTCAGCTTCTCCTGAGTCTCATCTGTCAACGTTGCCAGCTTACCGTTGCGGGAGAGTAATTGGTCCAGCGCCATGGCTGCGGGGGCCGCGCCGTTGCTGATAATCATTAGCCGCTCACCGCGCAGCGGGTGCATATGGCTTAAGGTTTCCACGGCGGAAAACAGCTCGTGAGTATCCTGCACGCGCAGCAAACCGGCGCGTTGGATGGCTGCATCGTAGGCGGCGTCTAATCCCTGCTGGCTGTTGAGTAGCTGCTGTGCCTGTTGGCTCCGGCCACTTTTGATCACCAGGATCGGTTTATTGCGTGAGGCACTGCGGGAGGCGGAAAGGAAACGCCGCGCGTCGTTGATGTTTTCCAGATACAGCAGAATTGCGCTGGTTTTGCTGTCGCGGGCCAGGAAGTCGAGCAAATCGTCGACGTCGATATCCAGGCTATCCCCTAACGCGATGAAGTAGGAGAAGCCAACTTCCCGTTGTTGCGCCCAGTCCAGAATGGTGTTCGCCACGGCGGCAGACTGGGAGATAAACGCCAGCTTGCCTTTCTGAATGGGGACCGGCGAAAAGCTGGCGTTGATACCTTGCCAAGGCGCCAGTAAGCCCAGGCTGTTTGGCCCCAGCAGACGCATTGAGTAACGTTGTGCGGTGGCCTTCAGCTCGGCGAATTGTTCCACGGGGGAGGAAAGTACGATGGCGGTTTTGCAGCCGCGCTCACCTAGGGCTTCGATCAGTGCCAGGTTACGCTGGGCATTGGTACACAGCACGGCCAAGTCGGGAGTTAACGGCAGGCTGGCCACGTCGGGATAGGCCATTACGCCGCAGACTGCCTTGTAGCGGGGTGTGACCGGCAGTATCGGGCCGGTAAACCCGCCAGCCAGCAGATTGCGCATCATCAGGTAGCCAGCCCGGCCAGGCTGTTGCGAAGCGCCGAGCACGGCAATCGATTTGGGACGTAATAGCGCTTCTAACCCTCTCTGGCTCATGTGCGGCTCCTGCTCCTGATCGGTTTGCCTGAAAGAGGCAAATTATCGTCTGATTCTAGGCGCTTTGTGGCAGATTTGCTGTGACCGGTGCCTCTGGGCGGTGAGGTTTCCCGGCCAGATACTGTTCACGGAAGTAATTGAAATGTTGGCTCAGCCCGGTCGCGGCCTGTTCATCCCCCGCCTGTTGCAGCAGGGCGGCAGCGACTTCTGCCGTACAGTGCTGTTCGGGGCGGCTGGCAACACGTAGCAAATAGTCCGATGAGGCCAACACGTTCAGTGAAAAGACCGGGAACTGATTCAGATAGGGGCTTTTACGGAACATTTTGCGCGCTTCCGACCAGGTACCGTCGAGCATGATAAATAAAGGCGGCTTGCCACCTACGGGCAGGCTGCTAACCACCGGGCGATCCGCATCGGCATAAGAGGCCGGGAATACCACGTAGGGCTGACGAGTGGGATCGTTGATGGCTGCCAGCAGGCCCGGATCGATTTCGGTGCGTGACCAGGTATACGCCTGGGTATCAGGCAGGATATCGGCGATCAGGCGGCCGGTATTGCTGGGCTTTAACGGCTCTGCGCCGAACATGATCAGGCAAAAGCGGCTGTTGGCCTGCTGCGGTTTGATGGTGGCACACAGGCAGTTTTGCTGCGGCAGCAAACAACCCTGACAGCGTACGGCGCGGCTACCTCTGGCCAGAAACGGGCGGGTGGCGCGGTCTAAACGGTCTTGGCGCAGACGAAGTACGGCGTTGTCAGTCATAACGATCCTGAAAAACCGCCATTGTAGCGCAGAAAAAAGCCCGGCGGGAGAGGCGCACGGGCTATCTAGGCGATGTTATGCCGACAACAACTGGCGGCATAGTAAGCGCTTTTGCGTTAAACTAGCTCGTCAAGCCAGTTATCGAACGGCGCTTTCGGCATCGCGCCGTTGAGCATATCGACCATCTTGCCTTCACGGAACACCATGATGGTAGGGATGCTGCGAATGCGGAAGCGGGCGCTCAACTCGGGTTCGGCTTCGGTGTTGACCTTCACGAAACGCACCTTGCCAGCACGCTCCTGTGCCACGTCTTCAAAGATCGGCGCGAAGCTGCGGCACGGGCCACACCACGGGGCCCAAAAATCGACCACGATCGGCAAGTCGTCTTGCAGGAGCTGGTCCAGCGTGGCGGCGGTGGCGTTAATCACTTCACCGTCGAACAATTCATGGCCGCAGCGGCCACATTTAGCGCCGTCCGCCAGACGTTCTTCCGGCACGCGGTTGGTGGCATTACAAGCTGCACAAACTGTATTCATGGTTACCTCTGGGGCTGACGCAGCATGTTAGCCGCGTATATGTATCCTTAATGTTGCTTATTATCGGTAAAAGCGTGGCATTCGACCAAGTGATTTGTTCGATGAATTTGATAGATGCCAGCTTTTAGCGCAAGTTGGTGGCTTAGCGCACCAACATCAGGTAATCTTCGCGCCCTGCGCGTTGGTGGAGAAGACAATGAACGATTCATTTAGTGGCAAGAACGGTAAGGTTAAAGTGATGTTCGTCCGTAGTGACGACGATAGCGGCGACAACCGTAACAAGAATAAACGACCTGACGGCAAAGGCCGCCCGGCTGACAATGCACGCTCTGGCCGTGCCGGTCAGGATAAGGCGCGCGGTGGCGACCGTCGGGGTACCGATCCCCGTCGCAGCAGCAGTGAAAGCGATCGTCCTCGCCGTCCGGCGCGCACCGAAGACAGCGGTGGTTATGAATCACCGTGGAAAACCGTGTCCCGTCCTCCGCAAGAAGAACCGGCGTTCGATCATGGTGGCATCAGTGGCAAAAGCTTTATCGATCCCGAGCAGTTGCGCCGCCAACGTGCGGAAGAAACCCGTGTTTACGGCGAGAACGCCTGTAAAGCCCTGTTCGCCAGCCGTCCAGATGCCATCGTCCGTGCCTGGTTTGTGCAATCCGTAACCCCACGTTTCCGTGAGGCACTGCGTTGGATGGCGGCTAACCGCAAGGCTTACCATGTGGTGGATGAAGAGGAACTGGCCAAAGCGTCCGGTACCGAACATCACGGCGGCGTGTGCTTCCTGATTAAAAAGCGTCAAGGTCTGGATGCGCAGGCTTACCTGCAGAATGCACCGGCCAAAGATTGCGTGCTGGCACTGGAAGAAGTGGGCAACCCACACAACCTGGGTGCGATCGTTCGTTCTTGTGCTCACTTTGGCGTGAACGGCGTATTGCTTCAGGATCCAGCGGTGCTGGAGTCTGGTGCCGCGGTGCGTACGGCTGAAGGCGGGGCGGAACACATCAAGGCAATCAATGCCGATGATTTCCTCTCCGTGCTGGATACGTTCCGCAAAGCGGGTTACACCATCGTCACCACCTCCAGCCATAAAGGCACGCCGTTGGCGCAGGCTAAACTGCCAACCAAGATGGTGCTGGTATTGGGCCAGGAACGTGATGGCCTGAGTGACAGCGCTTGGCAACAGGGTGATATGAGCGTGTCTATCGGCGGGACCGGCAAAGTAGAAAGCCTGAACGTCTCGGTAGCTACCGGTATTCTGTTGGCCGACTGGTGGCGTCAGAATCAGGCGTAATCTGTTACGCAATAAAAGCTCGTTCGATTGCTGACAAAGCCCTGGCCGTAAGGTCAGGGTTTTGATCTATGTGACTAAATATGTCTGCAACTCTAGCCCTTAAAAATCAGCTTTCCCAGTTTTCTCAACTTTCATGTTGTCGGAAAATTTCTTTTGTGTCGCATAAAAGCTGCCAAGGGTAAAAGCTTTCAGCTGTTGATCCGTATCAGCCCGGCACGAAGCGCTGTCGCAAGCAGCATTGATTATCCCAAAAGTTACGGCCTTTTGTTTCATATCAAATTTGGCCTCTTCTAGACTGTTTTTTCCCATAGCGATCACACATCCAGTCACAATGGCCTGAGCTTTTTGCTCGTTCATGCGCAGTATCGTGTCATTGACGAGCTTGCTGTACCCATCATTGTTATACACATCGACGGCGAACTCGCGGCATTCATCATAATACGGACTGGCTTTGACTTCTGCGTAGGCAGGTATTTTCATGGCAGCACAACCCACCATACCAAGGCTTAAGGCTGCAATCAGCGTTTTTTTTATCATGCTTTAGCCCAGAGATTCCCTGTTAGAAAAGTTTATAAATTCAACTAATATCCATTCTGGCACTGCGGCATTATTGTTGTCTTTTATGTACCCAAAATCCACAAAAATAGGTCGATGGGGAAAGCATCATTCAATTCTATGAGGCGGTCCATCTTTGAACCGCCCCATATCACAGAAGCTCTTTAGCCACTTCCATTGGAGTTTATGGACGTGACTCGATCAGTGGGCTCCGCCCCCACCGCCCCCGGAACTGAACGGTGGTTTGGCGAACCAGACCAGCGCCAGCAATATCAGAAACACCCCCGCCGAAAGCCAGAATATCTCGTTGGCCGAGATGATCAGCCCCTGCGCGGTGATCTCGTTGGCGATATACGCCGAAGCCTGCTGCTTGCTCATGCCTAGCTGCTCCAGCTTGCTGTACATCTCCTGCGACTGCGGGTTGAACGGATTCACAAACTCGGTCAGGTGCGAGTGGTGCATCGCCTCTCTGCTGGTCCACAAGGTGGTGGTGATCGAGGTGCCGATAGAACCCGCCAAGGTACGGGTAAAGTTCGACAGGCTCGATGCTGCCGCTATGCGCTCCGGAGGCAACCCGGACAGGGTAATGGTCGTCAGCGGCATAAAGAAGCAGGCGATGGCAAAGCCCTGGAAGAATTGCGGCCAGGCGGAAGCACCAAAATCCATCCCCGGTTCAAACGTGTAGGCGCGCCAGTAGAAGCACACGGCATACATGATGAAGCTGAAGGTGACCAACCGGCGCATATCCAGACGGTTACCGAAGCGGCCGATAATCGGTGACAAGATCACCGGCAGCAACCCGATCGGCGCAGACGCCAAGCCGGCCCAGGTGGCGGTGTAGCCATATACCTCCTGTAGCAACTGTGGCAACAGCACGATCGCCCCGAAATACAGCATGTAGGCCAGGCTGATACACAGACAGCCGATGGTAAAGTTGCGCGATTTGAACAGCGACAAATCCACCACCGGGTGATCGTCCGTCAGCTCCCACACCACCAGGAACACCAACGCCACCACGGCCACGACGGTCAGGACAATGATCTCGGTCGAGTTGAACCAGTCCAGCTCCTTGCCCTGATCGAGCATGATCTGCAGCGCACCGATGCCAACCACCAGCAGCACCAGCCCGACGGTATCGATAGGTTTGATCTCGGTTTTGGTCTCCCGGCCTTTCAGCGTCGACATTGCAATCAGGATCACGAACAGCCCAATCGGGATGTTGATAAAGAAGATCCAGCCCCAGTGATAGTTATCGCTGATATAACCGCCCAGGATCGGCCCGAAAATCGGCGCGACGATCACGGTCATCGACCATAGCGCCAGGGCCATCGATCGTTTGGCGGGGGGATAGTTATTCAGCAACAAGCTCTGCGACAACGGGATCAGCGGCCCGGCGACGATGCCCTGGATCACGCGGAAGAAGATCAGCATGCCCAGACTGTTGGAGATACCGCACAGCCAGGAGGCCAGGGCGAACAGCGCCGTGGACCACAGGAACAGGCGAACTTCACCTACGCGTTTCGCCAACCAGCCGGTGATCGGAATGGAGATGGCGTTGGCCACCCCAAACGAGGTGATCACCCAGGTGCCCTGCGAGTTGGAAGACCCGAGGTTACCCGAAATGGTCGGTATCGCCACGTTGGCAATGGTGGAGTCCAGCACCTGCATAAAGGTCGCCATGGCGAGCGCGACCGTCATCCAGGCGAGCTGGGCACCTTCAAGCGGTTTCTGTGCCAAGGTAGCCTCCCGCTCGCTTAACCGGCGTTTGCATGGATCACATCGGCGATCATCTGATTCACCGGCGCCAGATCCAGCGTCAGCGCGCTGGTTTCAAACAGCGGTTTTTGTCGTACCGTATCGGAGAGCACCAGGCCGTCCAGATTGGTGGTGTCGACTTTGACCAGCGTAGAAAGACCGATACGCAGAGGATGCTCAGCAACCTGTTGCGCATCCAGTTCGATACGCACGGGTAAACGCTGCACCACTTTGATCCAGTTGCCGGTAGCGTTCTGTGCAGGCAGCAATGAGAACGCGCTGCCGGTACCCATATCGATACCCACGACCTTACCCTTGAACACCACGTCGCTACCGTACAGGTCACTCACCACGGTGGCCTCTTGGCCGATACGCATGTTGGCGATCTGCGTTTCTTTAAAGTTGGCATCCACCCAGACATGGTCTGGTGCCACTATGGCCATCAGAGGCGTCCCAGGGGAGATCTGTGCCCCCACCTGCACGCTACGGCGTGAAACGAAGCCGGTGATTGGGCTGACGATACGGGTACGCTGCAGCGCCATCCAGGCGTCGCGCATCTGTGCGGCGGCTTGCAGCACGGCGGGCTGTTTATCCAACGGGGTATTCAGCACCATCGCCTGATTGGCATTGTATTGTTGCACCGCGACTTCCAATGCCGCTTTGGCATTGTCTACCGCGTCACGCGCATGTTGCAGCTCTTCGCGGCCAATGGCATCGGCGTTGCCCAGCACGATACGACGCTTGAGATCGTTTTCTACCTTGCTAAGCTCGGATTTGCGCAGCGCAATGTTAGCCTGATACTGCTTACCGTTGATCACCAACTGATGCGTTTGGCGCACGCTGTTGGCCAGCGCGGTTTTGGCCCGCTCAAACGCCTGTTCGGCGTCGGTAGGATCCAGCGTTAACAGCACATCGCCTTTGCGGACAAAGTCGGTGTTATCGAAGGTAACGCTGTTCACGCTACCGGAAACCTGGGCCATGATCTGCACCTGATTGCCGGCCACGTAAGCATCGTCGGTTTCTTGGTGATGACGCAGCACCAGGAACCAATAGACTAAATAGGCCACCCCAATAATCACAAAAATAAACGTCAACAGCAGCAGCCAGAATTTACGCTGCCGTTTTTTGCCAGCCGGTTGCTGCGGGGTTTGAGTTTCCGCGCTTGCACTCATGGTCTTCTCCACGCTCTAAAATTATGCTTTAGGTTCCGCTGCCGCCGGGGCCTGGTAGCCACCCCCCAACGCGCGTACCAATGCTATCTTCGCCTGCATCAAGTTGCTGCTGGCATTCAGTTGTGCCTGTTGCTGCTGTAATAGCTGCGTCTGGCTGGTCAACAGTTCATCACGCCCAATAATCCCTGCCTGGTATTTGGCGTTGGCGACCCGGTACACATCCTGCATGGATTGGGAGGCAGAGGTTGCCTGCAGCAGCTGCTTGCTACTGCTCTGTTGAATGGTGATGGCGTCGGCCGTTTCCTGTAACGCATTGACGAGCGTTTGGTTATAGGAACCCACCGCCTGATCGTAGAGTGCGGACTCTTCACCCAGCTTGCTGCGTAGCGCACCGGCATGGAAGATAGGCAGGGAAATGGCTGGAACCACGCCCCACGCCTGGCTGGCGGCTTCAAACAGATTTGGGCTGGTACCGCCGACGTTGGTGGTGGTCAAGCCAGCAAAGGCCGAGATCGACAGGCTAGGGTAGAACTCTTTGCGTGCCGCACTGACCCGTTGGTTATAGGACTCTACCAGTTGGCGTTGTGCCACGATATCCGGGCGTTTGCCCAGCAAATCCGCGGTGAGTTCGCCTTTGGGGGCTAACTGTTCTTCGCTTGGCATGGCCACCGGATGCAGAGACTGCATCGCATTCGGGCCAAGACCGGCCAGGGCGGCCAACTGGTGTTTCAGTTGTTCAATCTGTGACTGCAGCTGGATGATCTGCTGCTTGGCACTGTCTGCTTGAGCCTGGGTCTGTTGCGGGATTTCCACGCCGTAGATCCCGGCTTTATATTGTTTTTGGCGCAGGTCTGCCAGGCGTTGATTGTTATCCACCTCTTGTTGCAGCACATTCTCAAGCGCGTAATTCGCCTGTAACTGGTAATAAGCAGAGGCTACCGAACTGGTTAGCGTCAGAGCGGCCTGTGCCTGCTCGGCACGAGCGGCATCGATCTGCGCTTTTGCCGCATTGACCTGATTGCGATATTTGCCCCACCAGTCAAACTCATAAGCCAGATTCAAACCCAGCGAGTTGGTGGACTCATACACCGGGTTGGGCAGATAGCCAAAGCCCAGGTTGGTGTTTTGCGCCAGACGCTGACGGTTGATGCTGGCATTCAGATCCAGGTTAGGGCCGTTAGCGGCACTGGCTTCCCCCGCCACGCTTTGGGCTTCACGCACGCGAGCGCCCGCCTGTTGCAGCGAAGGCGAGTTTTGCAACGTCTGGGTCATCAGGCTATCAAGCTGGGGATCGTTAAGCGTGCGCCACCATTGCGGGCTGATGGCAAGCGAGCTGACTTTTGGCTGGTCAAGCTGTAGCTGCTGCGGATCCATCATCTTGGATTGCGGGGCAATATTATCGGTAGATGCGCACCCCGCCAGCAACAGAACGGCGAACAGCGGGGTGAATCTCCAGTTTAACGGGGATCGCATAAATTGATTACCTGAACAGGAATTATTGGGATAACTGTTCTGAAACTTCCATCTGATCCAAACGGGTCAACAATTTGCGCGTCAGCATTTCAAGCTGTTGCTGCTCCTCGTCGTTCAGCGTAGACCACAGAAAGTGCAGACATTTATGCTGCGGTGGCAGCAATTGTTCGAGAAACGCTTCCCCAGCCTGGGTCATATGCAGATGCAGGCAGCGGCGATCGTGATCGCTTTCCCGGCGCTCAATCCAACCGCGTTTCTCTAGTTCATCGGCAATGCGGGTGGCATTGGTGCGTGACGAACCTAGGGCCGAGCTTAGCTCAGAAGGCTGAATACTGTGGTTTTCCTGCGCATCCAGCGTAATGAGAGCCATAAACAAGGTTTCGTTGATTCCCTGTGCTTTCAGCATTTTATTGCGATTTTCCAACAGCTTGCCTTGCATATGCATGCATAGGCGGGTCAGCAGGATTTCCTGGTATGGGAAGTCTTTCTGACGTTTGGCGCGGAAATTCAGCATTTGCTCTATGGGGGTAAACGAGCTTTCCATAATTTAGTGCCTCATTAATTTCGTTCGGTATAGTAACGATAGTGATTAATAATGTAAATCTTCAGCAAGGGGAATAATTTAGCAATTCGTGTCATTTGTAAGTTGTTTGTAAATGCTTAACGCCACAGACCCTAAGGTCTTGTGATTGAAGGCACAAATTTTGCCGTTCCGCAGGCTGAGATAGGTAAGGTTTGTTTATGTAACTGGGCGGGGCACTACGGCATCCTGCGGAGGGGATAGAAAGAAAACTTACCTGAGTAAGGTCGTTCATGGTGGTCCGGGGCGCAGGGTGTATAGGTCGCCAATAATTTACCGCGACAATATTACCAGAGTGTAAGTAATTTTCACACCCTGCGGCCTAATAAATTTCCTGGGTTATTATTTTCTTGCTAACTAGATAATGGCCGGACCCTGCGGGTCATAGCGCTTGCCACGCCACCAGGTCAGCAGATTCAGCACGCACAATACGCCACCAATCGCCGCTACGCCGTTCCAACCAGCATGTTGATAAGCGGCGGCGGAAAGCACTGAACCCACGGCACCCCCGATAAAATAGCTGGTCATGTAACCGGCGGTCAGGCGATTACGTGCCTCCGGCATGATGCGGTAAATCACGCTTTGGTTGGTGACATGCACCCCCTGCACCGCCAGATCCAGCACCAGAATGCCGATAATCAGCGCCCAGAGAGAGTACGGTGCCAACGCAATCGGGATCCAGGACAGCAACAGCAGTACCAGCCCGACGCTGGTGGTTAGCCCCGCTTTGCCCTTATCGGCCAGATGACCGGCACGTGAGGCAGCCAGCGCGCCGGCAGCACCCACCAGGCCAAATAACCCAATCACGCCCTCGGAATAGTTGAAAGGTGGGGAAGCCAGCAGGAAAGCCATTGAGGTCCACAGCACGCTGAAGTTGGCGAACGACAAGGCGCCGATGATGGCGCGGGTACGCAGCAACGGGGTGAAGCAGAACAGGGAAAAGATGGACTTCAGCAGCTGCGGGTAATTCAGGCCAGAATGCAGCTTATAGCGCGGCAAGGCACGCCACAGCAGAAGGGCCATCAGGATCATCAACACGCTGGCCACCCAGTAGATGGTACGCCAGCCGCCGAGGGCCGCCAAAGCACCGGCGACGGTACGTGCCAGCAGAATGCCGAGCAACAGGCCGCTCATGATCACGCCGACGGTTTTTCCGCGTTTTGCCGGGTGTGCCAAGGTGGCGGCGAGTGGTACTAAAAGCTGGGCCACGACGGAGAACAAGCCGGTGAGAGCCGTACCGAGGATCATCATCGATAAGGTGCTGGAGGACGCAGTGATCAGCATGCCCCCGGCGGCTAACAGCGTCATAAAGACGATCAGCCCACGGCGTTCAAACATATCGCCCAACGGCACCAGAAACAGCAGGCCAACCGCATAGCCTAGCTGGGCCGCGGTGACGATAAATCCGGCTTGGTTAACCGATAGATTAAAGTTTTGTGCGATGGTTTCCAGCAGCGGCTGGGCGTAGTAGTTGCTGGCAACCGCCAGGCCGGTGGCCATCGCGATTAACAGCGTCAGTGCAGGGCTAAGGCCCGGGTGTTCGGTTGGTTGGTTCATAGGTCTTCAATAATGGAAATCTGTGATCGAAGTATCAGGCAGAACAGAATGTTAAACCAATGTATAATTTTCATCTGATCCATCTCATTTCGCGATAGATAGTATGAATCTGAAACAGATCCGTTATGCCCTGGCGGTGGCCGAGGAGCAGAGCTTTACCCGTGCCGCCCAGCGCTGCCATACGGTGCAGTCAGCCCTGAGTCATCAGGTCGCCAAACTGGAAGAAGAACTCGGTTGTACGCTGTTTGAGCGAACTTCGCGTCGCGTTGAGCTTACCACCGCCGGACGGGCCTTCATTCAACCGGCGCAGCGGTTGTTGGCCGCCAAGCAGACGTTGGTGGAGGAAGTGGTGGCGGCCGCTGGTACGGTATCCGGTACGTTAACGATTGGCACCATTTCAACCATCAACGCGATTGACCTCACCGAAAAGCTGGGGGAATTCCACCGTCATCATCCGGCGGTGAATATCCGGCTGTACGTTGGCATTAGCGAGGTGTTGCTGGAAGATATTCGCCAGCAGAAGACCGATGTGGCATTTGTTGGCATCTGGCCGGGCGATAAAGACATGCTGCCAGAGTCGCATCGGCAGTTGACCGATGAGCCGCTGGTTGCGTTGGTGGCCGCAGAACATGCGCTGGCGGGGCATCAACGCATCAATCTGCAAACGCTGTCAGAAGTGCCGCTGGTGGATTTCTATAGCGGAACCGGAGCGCGGCGGCAGACCGACCGAGCCTTTCAGGCGGCAGGGATCAAACGGCATGTGAGCTTTGAGATCGACCATATCGAATGGTTGGAGAATCTGGTACGGCGAGGCCTGGCTGCGGGGATCGTGCCGATTTCCACGGCCCAGCGTTTGAGTTCGCTGGTGGCTATTCCGATCGTCGATGGTCCACGTCGTCAGGTGTATTGCGTGTGGAACCCACCTCTGTCGAAGACGGCAGAACGATTTTTACAGTTTACCGAGATGATGTTGCCGGAATGAGGGCGCAGCGTATAAGCCGCGCCCATGGGGATATTATGACTTGGCGGCTTCGGCGGCGGTTTTCACCCAACCGTCAAACGTGGCCTGGTGAGCCTTGATCCAGCCATTGACATGGTTTTGGATGTCAGCCTCGGAGGACTGGCCTGCATGCATCCGCAGGTTCTGCGCGTTGACGTCGGCAATCGGCAGTTTCATGATGGCAAACAGCTTGGCGGCGGCAGGGTTGGCCTGCGCCCACTGCTTATTGGCGGCAATATGCATGGTGTTGACCGGGAAGCCATAATTGGCCCCGTTCGGCAGCTTGGTATCGACATCTTTCAGCTCGCCCGGCAGGGAAGAGAACGGCACCTGCAGCCAGACAACGTCACGCCCAGGCACCATCACATCGCTGACCCAGTACGGCGTCCAGGTGTAATACAGCACCGGTTTGCCTTCTTTGAAGCGGGTGATGGTATCGGAAATCATGGCGGCGTAGTTGCCCTGATTGTGCTCCACGGTTTTGCCCAAGCCATAGGCTTCGATATGGTGATTAATCACCGTTTCACAGCCCCAGCCCGGGGTACAGCCGGTCAAGTCGGCCTTGCCGTCACCGTTGGTATCAAACAGCTTGGCAATTTTCGGATCTTTTAGCTGTTCAACGTTGGTGATGTGATACTGGTCGGCGGTTTTTTTGTCGATCAGGTAGCCCTGAGCAGCGCCGCTGACGTAAGCCCCTTCACGATAGAATTTTTTATCACCCCCGGCGGCCTGATACTGATCGGCGTGCAACTGATCCCAGTTCACTGCCAGAAAAGTAGCATCCCCTGCGGCGATGGAAGTGTAGGCCACGTTGTAGTCCACCTCACGCGGCTCTTTGACGTCATAACCGAGTTTTTCCAATGCCTTGCTGACCAGCAGCGTTTGGAAGGTCTCCTCGGAGATGGTGCTCTGTATCGGTTGTACCGAAATACCTTTTCCTGGCAAATCAGCAGCGGAAGCAACCTGTGAACCAAGCAGTGTGGTAAGGGCGATCGCCCAGATCCCTGTAGTGCGCATAGTTTTTCCTCTGTTATTGATGTTGTTTGGAGATAGCCCGCCAGGGCAGTAAGCCGCTGGCGGGTAGAACGATCAGGCTTTTTTGATAAACGGGCGAGCGATCAACCCGATTGGGCCGTGGGTATACCAGCGGCCTAGCCCTTTACTGCGGCGATCGCGCCCCAGCGACTGGGTGAGACGATCGAGAATAATGGCCAGAATAACGATACCGACGCCACCTACGGCGGCCAGCCCCATATCCAGGCGGCCGATGCCACGCAGCACCATCTGGCCCAGACCGCCTACGGCGATCATCGAGGCGATAACCACCATCGACAGCGCCAGCATCAGCGTTTGGTTAACCCCGGCCATGATGGTTGGCATGGCCAGCGGCAACTGCACTTTAAACAGCAGTTGGCGCGGGCTGGAGCCGAAGGATTCGGCGGCTTCGATCAGATCTTCCGGCACCTGTTTGATGCCCAGGATCGTCAGACGTACGATGGGCGGCAGGGCGAAGATGATTGTTACCACCACCCCCGGCACGTTACCGATACCGAACAGCATGACGATTGGCACCAGATAGACGAAGGCTGGCGTGGTCTGCATGGCGTCAAGCAGTGGCCGGATCACCTTGGCGGCATGTTTGCTGCGGGCCAACCATATGCCCAACGGCAGGCCTATCAAGATGCAGAAGAACAGGGCGGTGAGCACCAGCGCCAGCGTGACCATCGCCTGTGACCAGGCCCCGATAGCGCCGATGGCGACTAACGACAGCAGCGTGGCGGCCCCCATGCCGAGGCTGGATATCTGCCAGGCGATCAGCGAGAACAGCAAAATGGCGACTGGAGCAGGCATACCCAGCAAAAACTGCTGGAAACCGCTGAGGATGAAATCCACCGGCACGCGAATGCCCTGGAACAGCGGACGGAAGTGCAGCACCAGCCAATCAATGGCGTGGGTGACCCAGCTGTCAAACGGCACCCAAGCCTTGTGGAACGGATCCAGCAGGCTAAAGTGCTCGGGCTCCACTGGGGCGCTGTTAAGCCAGTCAGCGCTCGATGCGGCCTGATTAGCGGCATCATGGGGCACACTGTCTGCAGGTGCGCCGGTTGCCCAGGGATCGCTGCTGGTGGCAGCCTGGGTTGCCGGGGCGTCGTTAGGGGATGTGGCAGCTGTTGCCCATGGATCCTGATTATCACTCATTCGTAGGGCCCTCTTTATCTAAAGCCTGCAGCAGCATGCCTTTGGAAATAATACCGATATAGTTGTTGTCTTCCCCGACCACCGGCACGGCGCAAGGGGCCTGTGCTACCAGTGAGATCAGCTCGCTCAGCGGCATATCCGCCGGAACGGGCAGTGGGGCATCCAGCAAGGCGTCGTCCAGCGTTTGATTGGCCGCCAGCGCCTGCTTGAGAGAGTCTATCGATACCACGCCGATAAATTTCTGGCCGCGTTCAAGCACGTAGCCATAGTCACGGTCTTCATCACGCAGGATCTGCAACGCAGAGCGCGGACCAAAACCGGGGGTCTTACGGATCAGGGTCACCGGGCGACGTTTGGCGATATCTTTGGCACTGAATACGTGGCTGATATCGACGCCGCGGAAGAAGGTACGCACATAATCGTTGGCCGGATTATTTAATATCTCATCCGGGGTACCCACCTGGATCACTTCGCCGCCCTGCATAATGGCAATACGATCGCCAATACGCATTGCTTCATCCAGATCGTGGGAAATAAAGACGATGGTGCGCTGATGTTTCGCCTGTAATTTGACGAGTTCATCCTGCATTTCGGCACGAATTAATGGGTCCAGCGCAGAGAAGGCTTCATCCATTAACAATATATCCGGATCGTTAGCCATGGCGCGGGCTAAGCCGACACGCTGGCGCATACCACCGGACAGTTCATCGGGATAAGCATTGGCATAATTTTCCAGCCCAACCTGACGCAACGCGTCCAGCGCTTTTTCCTGGCGCTCCTGTAAAGGAATGCCCGCTAATTCCATGCCGAACGCAGTATTATTTAATACGTTCATATGCGGCATTAAGGCGAATGACTGGAACACCATGCTGATCTTATTACGCCGTACGGTGCGCAGCGCAGCATCGGATATTTTGGATATATCCTCGCCGTCAATCAGCACCTCACCGCGGGTGGGTTCTATCAGACGATTGAGAAGGCGTACCAAGGTGGATTTACCGGAACCGGAAAGCCCCATGATGACAAATATCTCGCCTTCTTCAATGGCCAGAGAGGCGTTCTTGACGCCAAGTGATAACCCCGTTTTTTCCAGCAGCTGGTCTTTCGTCAAACCTTTGTCTATCAGCTTAAATGCGCGTTCCGGGTGCTCACCAAATATCTTATATAAATTTTTAACTTCTAGTTTAATTGCCATGCAATTCGCTGTTTCCTTTGGTTTATTATCAAACGCTAAAATTGTCCTAATAGAAAATAAGAGTGCCCTATACCCTAACACACTGACATTCTGAGACAACCCTCAATGTTCATATCGTAAGATTTTTCTAGTGATATCAGCTTTGATGATTGGGCATAATTACCCGACTTTTACGCGGTTATTTAACCGTAATGAGCAACAGGAAATGGCAGGATATATTGGCGACTATGGCAACTATTTGCAGGGAATATTGGCAGCGTCAAATGGGTAATTAATGCACGCATAGTAAAGTTCTGCGTGCATTGACGAACGGCAGGAAAATCAGCAGGTTTACCACCTTAGATCAGAGCGTGGGTTCTTCGCTGCTGGTGGGAATAACGACCAATTCCACTTGCTGCTGCTGTAACACCGATCCCATTGCAGAGGGGGGAGGTAGGTCGGTAAACAACGCGGTCGCCTGTCGGGTATTGCCGATTTCTACTGCCGCCGAAGCATGGAACTTGGTGTGGTCCGCAGCCAGCAGAATATGACGCGAATGCGCCATCATCGCTTTCACCACGCTGGACTCATTCACGTCAAATTCCAGCAGATCGCCGTTGGCTTCGATTGCCCCTACGCTGGTGATCAAATAGTCGGCGCGAAAGCCTTCCACAAAGCTTACGGCGCTGGGGCCGATGATACCGCCGTTATTGGGGCGCAGCGTGCCGCCCGGCACCATCACTTCGAACTCGGTGTTTTTATACAGGATATGTGCCACCCGCAGGCTATTGGTAATGATGCGCAGGTGGCTGTGGTTCATCAGCGCCCGGGCAACATGCTCAACGGTGGTGCCGATGGTGATAAAAATGGTGGAACGATCGGGAATGTAATCGGCAATGGCCTCCGCAATGGCTATCTTCTCTTGTGTGTAAGAGAGTTCCCGTTGCTCAAAGGCCGTGTTGACCACGCTAGAGGCACGACCTGCGCCCCCATGATGGCGGCTAATCAGCCCCTGCTCGCTCAATTTGCGGATATCGCGCCTGACCGTCTGTGTAGACACTTCCAGCAATTGCGCCAGCTCGTCGATGTTCATATAGCCGCGCTTGGCGATCAACTGGATCAGCTGATCGTGGCGTGGGTTGCCGGTAAGTTCAGTCAGACTCATGCTCCACTCCCTTAATATTGTCATGGGCCAACCATATTATACAAAACTGGCCAGGAAAGAGTCAGTTTGATCACAATTGGGAATGCCAGCGCGCCCGCCAGGACGGGTACACTTCAATGCGGCAACTGCATTGGCGTAACGTACCGCCTGAGCTATATCGGGTTGTGAACCCAGGGCTACCGCCAGCGCACCGTGGAAAACGTCGCCAGCCCCCGTGGTATCCACCACCTCAACTGAAAAGCCTGGCTGATGTTTCAGTTGAGCGTTTTCCAGCCAGAAACAGCCATGTTTACCCTGAGTGACATAAACTTGTCCGTTTTTGTCATTTTTTGCTGCACGCAATCCCTGCTCAATATCTGTTTTTCCTGTCATCCGCAGCAAACCCGGTTCGGAGAAGGCGGCATGGTCGGCCAAAGCAACCAGCGGGCGGATATCCTGCGGTGTGACATCGGCGTCCAACAGGGTAGTGACACCCGCGCGCCGGGCCAAGGTGAAGGCAGTCAGCGCGCCCTGATGCCAACGCACGTCCGCCAACACCACATCGTACTGGCTAAAGTCGATGTTATGCAGCCATTCGGCATCCTCGGGTAAATCTGGGCTGGGATGGTTGATGATCATGCGTTCTCCCTGAGCATCCACCAGCACAGCCGATTGTGATGAGCGCGCCTGTGGGCAACGGCGGGCATGTCTGACATTCACACCATAGCTGCCTAACTCGGCCAACAGGGTTTGCCCGGTGGCATCGTCCCCGACCCGGCCAATGAAATCTACCTCTGCGCCCAATCTGGCTGCGGCCACCGCAGCCGTTGCCGCCGGGCCTCCGCCAATTTCGCGGTAGTCGGTAGCAACATATTTCCCCCCGCCTTCAGGCAGTTTCTCTACGTAATACAGGCGGTCTTGCACTGCAATGCCTACGCATGCGATTCGAGTCATGGTCTGGATCCCTGGATGTTGATCTGTGTAAGCGAACGGTTTTCAGCAAAAAGTGGCTGCCGATCACGCTGCCACCATTTTAATTCACTCAAATGTTAAAAGAGTGACGGCTGTCAATTTTTTGACCATAAATTACAAATACGATCAAAAACAGACAAAAATGGTCTAATTTGTGGTCGGTGAGATGACACAGAGATGACACAGAGATGACACAGGTAACCAACAGGAGAGAACCATGGCACAGATCGCATTTATCGGGCTAGGGCAAATGGGCGCGCCGATGGCCAGCAACCTGATCAAGCAGGGGCACCGGCTGAACGTTTTTGATATCAGCCCGGCGGCGGTCAGCGCTTTGGTAGCTCAGGGGGCCAAGGCGGCAGCCAGCCCGGCGCAGGCGGCACTGGACGCGGAGTTCGTCATCACCATGTTGCCTAACGGCGAACTGGTGCATGAGGTGCTGTTTGGTGGCGAGGGGGTGTGCTGCACCTTATCGCCTGCGGCATTGGTGATGGATATGTCCACCATCCACCCACTGCAAACGGACCGGCTGATTGCCCAGATGCAGGCACGGGGCTTTGGCCTGATGGATGCCCCGGTCGGGCGAACTTCAGACCATGCTCAGGCTGGCACGTTGCTGATCCTGGCAGGTGGGACTGCCGAGCAGGTGGAGCGTGCGACGCCAGTGCTGATGGCGATGGGCTCGGAACTGATCAACGCCGGTGGGCCGGGCATGGGGATCCGCGTGAAGCTGATCAACAACTACATGAGCATCGCCCTCAACGCGCTGTCTGCCGAGGCTGCGGTGCTGTGCGAGGCGCTAGGGCTGTCATTTGACGTTGCGCTGCAAGTCATGAGCGGCACACCGGCAGGTAAGGGGCATTTCACCACCACCTGGCCAAACAAGGTGCTAAAGGGCGATCTCAGCCCGGCGTTCATGATCGATCTGGCGCACAAGGATCTGGGCATAGCGCTGGATGTGGCCAATCAGTTGCACGTTGCCATGCCGATGGGCGCAGCCTCACGCGAGGTTTATAGCCAGGCGCGGGCCAGCGGGCGCGGGCGTCAGGATTGGAGTGCCATTTTAGAACAGGTTCGGGCTGCTTCGGGCAGAGCGAATAACGCGTAACACTTAACGTAATTGCGCTTGCTATGCAGCGCGCAGAGGGGAGAAGAAATGCCTTATTTATCTGGTAACACCATGATCCAACATGCATGGGAAAACGGCTATGCCATCGGCGCGTTCAGCGCACACAACGCCGAAACCATTCGCGCCATTTTGCTGGCAGCCGAACAGGAGCAGGCCCCGATCATGATCCAGGTGGGGCAGAAAGTGATTAGCGTGATGGGTCTGGAGCCCATGAAGGCGATGATCGATGCGTTTATGCACGATATCACGGTGCCGGTGTGCATCCACCTGGATCACAGCCGCAGCTTTGAACAGACCATGCAGGCGGTGCAGGCCGGGTTCCAGTCGGTGATGTTTGACGGCTCTCACCTGTCATTTGACGAAAACGTGCGGATCACCCGTGCCGTGGCGGACGTTGCCCATGCGCTGAACATTGGGGTCGAAGGCGAAATTGGCAAGATCGGCGGCACCGAGGATGATATTTCGGTCGACGAAAAAGACGCCCTGATCACCAGCAGTGACGAAGCGCTGCAGTTTGCTCAATCGACCACGGTGGATTATCTGGCAGTGTCCATCGGCACCGCTCACGGCCTGTACAAACAGGAGCCCAAGCTGGCGTTCGAACGCCTGCAAGAGATCCGCGAGATCGTCAAAAAGCCGATTGTCCTGCACGGCGGCTCCGGCGTACCGGATGACCAGATCCGCAAGGCTGTCTCACTGGGGGTCGCCAAGGTGAACGTGGACACCGAACTGCGGCAGGCCTTCACCCAGGGGATGGCTGAAGTGCTCGACAAGGATCCTCACGAGTTTGTCTTGGCGGTGTCGCTCGGGCATGGCCGTGATGTGATGCAGGCCAAAGTCGCCGAAAAAATCAGGCTGTTTGGCAGCCAGGGCAAAGCCGCTCAGTTTTAAGCATCCGTTGCGCGGCAAGCTGCCGCGCTAACCATAGGGCATCGATTATGACAACCATTCAACGCCAGCATTTTGGCGAACATCAGGGGCAGGCCGTTTCCCTTTTCACGCTGACCAATGCCAACGGGATGCGGCTGTGTGTGACCGATTACGGCTGCATCATTACTCAGCTTTGGGTGCCGGATCGCCATGGGCAAGCGGAAGATGTCGTGATGGGTTTCGACAATTTGGCGGCTTATCAGGCTGGGCATCCGTTCTTCGGCGCGATTGCCGGGCGCTGCGCCAACCGTATCGCTGGTGGACGTTTCAGCATCGACGGTCAGGAATATATTCTGGCCACCAATGAACTCCCTACCGGGCAACACCTGCACGGCGGACGTCGGGGTTTTGACAAGTATGTCTGGCAGGCACAGGAAGACGGCGACGGTATTATTTTCAGCCGTACCTCTATCGATGGTGAGGAAGGCTATCCGGGCAATCTGCAGGTTCGTCACCGCATCGGCCTGACGGAAGATAACGTGATGACGCTGAGCTTTGAGGCACAGACGGACAAGCCGACGTTGGTCAATCTGGTCAATCACAGCCACTACAACCTGCGTGGGCATCAGCATCTGATCCACGATCAGCAGCTCAAGATCGACGCCGACTTTATGACGCCGGTAGATGAAACCACCATGCTGCCCACCGGTGAAATCCGCCGCGTTGCCGGGACGGCATTTGATTTCCGCAACGCCCGTCGTCTTGGGGACGCCATGCTGCACCGCCCGGCGCAGGATTTTGATATGAACTACGTGCTCAAGCCGGCTGAGGGGGCTTTGCATCCCGCCGCCAGCCTGATTTGCCCACAGACCGGGCGGGTGATGGAAGTGCACACCTCGCTGCCGGGCGTGCAGTTTTATAACGCCTTTAAGCTTTCCAACAAGATCTGGAATGGCAAGGCTGGCCATCGCTATCAGGCGTTTTCCGGCATCTGCCTTGAAACCCAGGCGTTCCCAGACAGCATTCACCACGCCCATTTTGGCAACGTAGTGCTGCGCCCAGGGGAAAACTATTACAGCCAGACTGAACACCGCTTCAGCACCGTGGCATAGATTTATTCGATTACTGGAAGCAATATGATGAAAAATAAAGCAAAAGTAGGTGTGTTGGCACTTGGCCGCGCGACCTTCGACGTCCCCTACGCGCAAGAGATGCTGGCGCAAGCCTGGCAGACGTTGAGCGGGATGGATATCGAGCTGGTGGGGGAGCCGGTATTGCAGTTTGATGCCGAATCGGCTCTGCAAATACTGCCCGCACTTAAACAGGCCGATCCCGATCTGCTGCTGATCCTGCAAGTGACCTTTACCGATGCTTCCCTCACCACCGAAGTGGTGCGTGATTTCCCGGTGCCCACGGCGATGTGGTCATTCCCGGAGGCCCGTACCGGTGGCCGTTTGCGCCTGAACTCTTTCTGCGGGGTGAATCTGGCTTGCCATGCCCTGAGCCGTGAAGCCATCAACGTGCAAACGCTGCACGGCCTGCCGGACGACAGCCGGGTGATTAACGAATTACAGCAGTTGGCGCAGGCCGCGGCGATCGTTAAGCGCTTCAAACAGGCCAAGGTGATGGTGATTGGTGAACACCCGCTGGGTTTTGACGCCTGTAACTACAACCAGCAGCAGCTGACGCAGCACTTTGGCGTTGAGGTGACTCGCCAGCCGGTGCTGGAGTTTATTGAAGAGGTGAAGGCGCTGCCGGACAGCGTGGCCGATGCGCCTTATGCCCGCCGTGCCAAGGATTTCCCTAACCTGGCAGAGATGGATCAAACGGCCACCCGCAAAACGCTCAAGGTTTACTCTGCCCTGCGTGAAAAAGCGCAGCGTGAAGGTTACACCGGCATTGCCGTGCGCTGCTGGCCGGATTTCTTTACCGATTACGGCTGCGCTGCCTGCGGGGCGTTGGCGTTGATGAACGAAGATAAAGTGCCGTGTGGCTGTGAAGCCGACATGTTTGGCGTGCTCTCTTCGCTGATGGCGCAGTGGGCCTCTGGCAATGCGGCGTTCAATACCGACCTGGTGGATATCGATCCGCAGGATAACAGCGTGGTGTTCTGGCACTGCGGGCAGGCACCGATCGAAATGGCCGATCGCGATGGCCCGGTGCAGGCCACCATCCACTCCAACCGCAAGCTTCCTCTGCTGTCTGAATTTGCTCTGAAACCGGGGCGCATCACGCTATGCCGCATCACTCAGGGCGAGGGCAAGCTACGCCTGATGCTGGCCGGCGGCGAAATGATCAAGGCTCCGCTGGCCTTTTCCGGCACTGCCGGGACCGCGCGCCTGGATGTGGATGCAGACACTTATCGCCAGCGTCTGATTGCGGCGGGTATGGAGCACCACACCTCGCTGGTTTACGGCGAGCACCGTCCGCTGCTGCGTAAAGTGGCCGATCTGCTTGGTTTGGACGTGATTGAACTGACCTGAGCGGGCGACCAACGCTTGGAAAAATACGGCATTTAACCTTTTGGAGAATGGATCATGGCTTCTCAGCAAGGCTTGGAACTCACGCAACACGCAGGTGGATTTACGTTGACCTTTCAGCAGCGGGTGCTGATACAGCACTCGGCTGCAGCTCCGTGCCTGTGGATTGGGCGCGGCAAGGCAGATATCGAGATGTTCCGCGGCAACTTCAGCATTAAAGACCAGCTCAGTGAAAAACTGGCGCTGACCGAAACCCAGATCGTCCCGCAGGGCAAAGGCTGGCTGATCCGCTTTAGCCGGGGCGATGTGGCCCAATGCACGCTGGCAATCACTACCGATGCGCAAGGGCGGTTGGAAATGCAGCTGCGCAACAGCGACGAGCAGAACAACCGCATGTGGCTGCGTCTGGCGGCGCAGCCGGAAGATCACGTTTATGGCTGCGGTGAACAGTTTTCCTACTTCGACCTGCGCGGCAAGCCTTTCCCGTTATGGACCAGTGAGCAGGGGGTTGGCCGTAACAAGCAGACCTACGTTACCTGGCAGGCAGACTGCCAGGAGAACGCCGGTGGTGATTACTACTGGACCTTCTTCCCGCAGCCGACGTTTGTCAGCAGCCAGAAATATTACTGCCACGTAGAAAACAGCTGCTACATGAACTTCGATTTTTCTGCCCCAGAGTTCCATGAGTTGGCGATCTGGCAGGATCAGGCGGTGTTGCGCTTTGACTGCGCCGACAGCTACATCAGCCTGCTGGAAAAGCTGACCGCGTTACTTGGCCGCCAGCCAGAACTGCCGGACTGGGTGTATGACGGCGTCATCCTGGGCATTCAGGGGGGCACCGAAGTCTGCCAACAGAAGCTGGACGTGATGCGTGAGCACGGTGTCAAGGTCAGCGGGATCTGGGCGCAGGACTGGGAAGGACGGCGGATCACCTCTTTTGGCAAACGCCTGATGTGGAACTGGCGCTGGGACAGTGAGCTGTATCCGGAGCTGGATAAACGCATCCCGCAGTGGAAGAAGGAGGGGGTACATTTTCTGGGGTACATCAACCCTTACGTGGCCATCGAGAAAGAGCTGTATGCCGAGGCGGCAGAAAAAGGCTATCTGACCAAGGATTACGATGGTAAAGATTATCAGGTCGAATTTGGCGAGTTTTATGCTGGCGTAGTCGATCTTACCAAGCCCGAAGCCTATGACTGGTACAAGAACGTCATCAAAAAGAACCTGATCGAGTTTGGCCTCGACGGCTGGATGGCGGACTTCGGCGAATATCTGCCGACCGATACCGTTTTGCATAACGGCATCGATGCGGAAATCATGCATAACGCCTGGCCAGCGCTGTGGGCCAAGTGCAACTACGATGCGCTGGAAGAATGCGGCAAGCTGGGCGAGATCCTGTTCTTTATGCGCGCGGGCTATACCGGCAGCCAGAAGTATTCGGTGATGATGTGGGCGGGCGATCAGAACGTGGATTGGAGCCTGGACGACGGCCTGGCTTCGGTGATCCCGGCGGCGCTGTCGTTGGCGATGACTGGCCACGGCCTGCACCACAGCGATATTGGCGGTTACACCACGCTGTTTGAGATGAAACGCAGCAAAGAACTGCTGATGCGCTGGTGCGAGTTCTGCGCTTTTACGCCGATGATGCGTACCCACGAAGGCAACCGCCCGGATGATAACTGGCAGTTCGATCATGACGTGGAAACCATCCGTCAGTTTGCCCGCATGAGCCAGGTATTCACCTCCCTCAAGCCGTATATCAAGCAGGCGGTGGCGCTCAATGCGCAGTCCGGCTTACCGGTGATGCGCCCGCTGTTCCTGCATTATGAAGACGATGCTCACACCTACAGCCTGAAATACCAATACCTGTTTGGCCGTGATCTGCTGGTGGCCCCGGTGCATGAAGAAGGGCGCACCGACTGGACGCTCTACCTGCCGCAGGATAGCTGGATCAACCTGTGGACCGGTGAACGGCATAGCGGAGGGGCCGAGGTGACGATAGCAGCACCAATGGGTCAACCGCCGGTGTTCTATCGGGCGGATAGCGAGTGGGCGGAGTTGTTTGCCTCGCTTCGCACGCTGTAATCACCAACTGTCAGCCGCCCGTTGCCCAACCGGCAAGGGCGGCTATCTCTGGGAATAGGTGTTTTCCAAGGAGAATCACCATGAGTGAAGCTAACCAGGATCCGGTGAAGCTGATATTGCCCCTGCGCGAGAAATTCGCCTATGGCATGGGCGATGTCGGTTCCAACCTGCTGTTGTGTGTCGGCACGCTGTATCTGCTGAAATTCTATACCGACGTGTTGGGTATCCCCGCTGCGTGGGGCGGGCTGATCTTTCTCATCTCGCGTTTCTTTACCGCCTTTACCGACATGGGCACCGGGCTGATGCTCGATTCCCGGCGCAATATTGGCCCCAAAGGCAAGTTCCGGCCGTTTATCCTTTATGCCTCAATGCCGGTGGCGTTACTGGTGGTGGCCAACTTTATAGGCGTTGGCGCCTCGTTTGATGTCACCGTTAAAACAGTGATCGCCACGCTGATCTTTATGGCGTTCGGGCTATTCTTCAGCATGATGAACTGCTCCTACGGCGCGATGGTGCCAGCGATGACCAAAAACCCGCAAGAACGTGCGCAACTGGCTGCCTGGCGGCAGGGGGGGGCGACGGTGGGTCTGTTGTTATGTACCGTAGCGTTTGTGCCGATCCTGTCGCTGTTTGACGGGCGCCCACAGGTGGGTTATCTGGTGGGGGCGGCTATCTTCGCCTTCGTCGGCATGCTGTGCATGTGGTGGTGCTATTCTGGCGTCAAAGAGCGTTATGTCGAGATCCCGAAACCGGGCGCACCCAAGCCGGGTCTGTTGCAGTCCTTCAAGGCGATCGCCGGTAATAAACCGCTGTTTGTGCTGTGCGTGGCCAACCTGTGCACGCTGGCGGGCTTCAACATCAAGCTGGCGATCCAGATTTACTACACCCAATACGTCCTCAACGATATCACCCTGCTGTCCTATATGGGCTTCTTCAGCATGGGCTGCATCCTGCTTGGGGTACTGCTGGTTCCGACGGTGGTGAAACGCTTTGGCAAGAAAAACGTCTATCTGGGCGGCCTGTCGCTGTGGATCCTGGGCGATGCCATGAACTATATGTGGGGCAATACCTCCACGCTGTTTGTGTTGTTCTCCTGTCTGGCGTTCTTCGGGACGGCCTTCGTCAACAGCCTCAACTGGGCGCTGGTATCGGATACCGTGGAATACGGTGAGTGGAAAACCGGCGTGCGTTCGGAAGGCACGGTTTATACCGGTTTTACCTTCTTTCGCAAGGTTTCCCAAGGGCTGGCGGGCTTCTTCCCTGGCGTGATGCTGGCGTATATCGGCTATGTTCCCAACGTGGCGCAGGGGCCTGGCACACTGGAAGGCTTGCGGCAGCTGATCTTCCTCTATCCGTGTGGCCTGGCCGTGCTGACCGCATTGACCATGGGGCTGTTCTATCACCTGACGGAGAAGAACTATCTCAAGATCGTCGGTGAGCTGGAAAAGCGCAAGCGTGTGGTAAGCCCGGCTATGTAAACAGATAAAACCAACCCGTTTATGGCTGATCATTCTTGCAGCAGAAATACCCTATGGATTTCAAGTTGCAGCTAGGCGACAAGCTATCTCATCCCCAGGAGCTTACTTTTGGGTAAGTGACTGGGGTGAGATAGTGCAGGTAACAACGCTGCGGCTTGAAAGACGACGGGTATTTAAGGGTTAAGACAATAATAAGGATCTGCCAGATGGCCAACTCTTTATCCTACCAAGACCCCGTTACGCTGCGGTTGCCGCTGCGCGAAAAGTTTGCCTACGGCATGGGGGACTTCGGTTCCAACCTGATGCTGTGTATCGGTACCCTGTATTTGCTGAAGTTCTATACCGATATTCTGGGGTTGCCCGCCATCTACGGCGGCGTGATCTTTTTGATCGCCAAATTCTTTACCGCCTTCACCGATATGTTGACTGGCGTCCTGCTGGATTCGCGGCGAAATATCGGTGCCAAAGGCAAGTTCAGGCCGTTTATCTTCTATGCCTCGCTACCGGTGGCTTTGCTGGCCGTGGCCAACTTCCTCAATAGCGGGCTCAGCCTGAATACCAAAACCGTCCTGGCTACCGTGCTGTTTATGCTGTTCGGCCTGTTCTACAGCCTGATGAACTGCTCCTATGGAGCGATGGTGCCAGCCATGACCAAAAACCCGCAGGAGCGCGCGCAGCTGGCCGCTTGGCGGCAGGGAGGTGCAACGCTGGGGCTGCTGTTATGCACCGTGGGCTTTGTCCCGATCCAGATGCTGTTTACTTCACGTCCGGAGATGGGCTATCTGGTTGCCGCGGTAGTGTTTGCGACCTGTGGCGTGTTTTGCATGTGGTGGTGCCATGGCGGGGTCAAAGAGCGCTACGTTGACGTGGTACCGGCACATCATAAACCTGGCATCTTCAAATCCTTCCGCGCCATTTTCCAAAACCCGCCATTGCTGGTGCTGTGCATTGCCAACCTGTGTACGCTGGCGGCGTTTAATATCAAGCTGGCGATCCAGGTCTATTACACCCAATACGTGTTGCACGATATCCATTTGCTGTCCTATATGGGTTTTTTCAGCATGGGCTGTATTCTGATTGGCGTGCTGATGGTGCCAGCGGCGGTGAAGCGTTTTGGCAAAAAGCGGGTCTACCTTGGTGGCCTGTTGCTGTGGTGCCTGGGCGATCTGTGTAACTACGCCTGGGGCGACAGCTCGCTCTCTTTCGTAGCGTTCTCCTGCATGGCCTTCTTCGGGACGGCCTTCGTCAACAGCCTGAACTGGGCGCTGGTGCCCGATACCGTTGATTACGGCGAATGGAAAACCGGCATCCGCGCGGAAGGCTCGGTGTATACCGGCTATACCTTTTCACGCAAGATCTCCGCCGCACTAGCCGGATTGTTACCCGGCATTATGCTGACGCAGATCGGCTATATTCCGAATATTGAGCAGTCTGCCTCGGTGCTGAAAGGCCTGCGCGAGTTAATCTTTATTTATCCCTGCGTATTGGCGATGGTTGCCGCCGTCATGATGGGTTTTTTCTATAAGTTAAATGAACAGTTATTTATGCAAATCATCACCGAGATTAATAACAAAAAAGGAAACCGTGACGAACAGGCCGAGCTTCATCCGGCAATCAATACGACAATAATCAAAGAAGTCTAAGCCAGGGCATTACCAATAATAACGCACAGCTGTCATGCCTAACGGCATGGCGGCGGGATTTCTGCATGCTTTTATCAGGATCAATTTCACAAGGAAACTCAACCATGTCTACTCTCTGGGGTTCTAGCAGCAATAAAACCAATATGATACTACTGGTAGCGGCGTTGTTTGCCTCAGCCAGCGCTCAGGCCGGACGTGCCTATCTGGAAACTCGTGAGGCTTATAATACCGCCTCTGAATTAAACGAAATCATCCTGCGCGGCGGCTATAATTTTGATGGTGGAGCCGGTGTGATGGCCACCAACGCCTATAACATTGGCAAGTTTGATCAGCTCAAGCACAGCTATAACGAGCTGGAGGGCTGGTATCCATTGTTCCGGCCAACGGATAAATGGACGGTGTCCCCTGGCGGGTTGGTCAACTCGAGCAGTGCGGGATCCGGCGGTGCCATCTACCTGGACAACAACTATAAATTCCTGCCGTTTTTCAACCTGACCGTGCGTTATCGCTATAACCATAATAACTATGATTCCATCGATTTTAACGGCAACCCGGCGCGTAATGATACCCATGAAATTGCCAACTACTGGAACTTTAAGCTCAGCGATGAGTTAAATTATACCTTCGAGCCACATTACTTTATCCGGGTAAACGACTTTAACAGCAAAAATGGCAAGAGCCACCATTGGGAGATCACCAATAAGTTCAGCTATAAAATTGATACCCATTGGATGCCCTATCTGGAGCTGCAATGGCTGGATCGCTGGAACGATTATAATAAGGAGCAGTATCGTATCCGCGTAGGGCTGCGGTATACCTTTTAAGCCACACGAATAAAAAACCCGGCCAAGTCTTGGCCGGGTAAAAAGAGCTGAATGTAACATTGATGCCGATATCGAAGGGGATATCTAGGAGCCAGCATAGCCCCGCAATGTGACAGGCAGATGTCAGCCTACGCCTTGCGGTATAAACGACGCGGATGACCGATATTACCGTAGAGCATTTCAACGTGCACAAACTGGGTTGCTACGCAGTATTCCAGATAGCGGCGTGCGGTGGTTTTGCTAATGCCAGCGTGTGACACCACGTCTTCCACCGCGTGGGCTACCTCCGGCTGCTCGATGAACAACGCCTGCACCAACTCCAGGGTGATGGTTTCAATCCCTTTGGCGCTGGGCTCGTTGGAAAACTGCTTGGACTGCAGGTTATACAACGCATCGACGCTGCTCTGGTCGATGACCTTGAAGGTGCGCTGGGTCTGCACAAACTGCATAAAGCGTTCCAGTGAATTGCGCAGCCGCTTATAGGATACCGGTTTGATGATGTAGTCGAAGGCCCCGTTGCGGATCGCCTGGCTACAGGTATTCATGTCGCTGGCGGCGGTGATAAAAATCACCGAGCAACCGGGCTTTTTCACCGCGGCTTCTTCCATTAGTGCAATCCCCTGGCCGTCTGGCAGAAAGTTGTCCAGCAGGATCAGTCGGGGCTGGTGAGCATTCACTTTTGCTCTGGCTTCCGCCAGGGTAGCGGCATAGGCCACCACCCGCAGGTTGAAATTTTTCTCAAGAAATTCGGCGTGTAGCGTGGCCAGTTGCGGCTCGTCTTCCACGATCAGAACGTCCAGTGTCTCAGGTTGCATAGGTCGGATCCGGGTGCTTAAGCTTTGGGGATAAACAGCGAGAAAATGGCGCCGTGCGGATCGTTGTCCGACACTTCGATGCTGCCATGCGCCTGAGCGACGTGGCTAGCCACCAGGTGCAGGCCGATACCGTGGTCGCCCTTATCTTTGGTTGTCACGCCTTGTTCAAACAGCGTATCACGAACCTGCGGTGCAATCCCGGTGCCGCGATCGGCAACTTCGATCACCAGCTCGTTGCTGCTGTCATTGATATAGAGTTCTACCGCTTCGTGCGGTGCTGCGCATTGCAGCGTAGCATCGAACGCGTTATCCAGCAGGTTGCCAATAATCGACATCAGCTCGGTTTCATTCAGCGCGGCGGGGATTTGGCGCAGTTGGCAAGCGGGATCGAAACGGAGCTCGATGCCTTTTTCTCGCGCGCTGGAGTATTTGCCCAACAGCAGGCCACACAACGCGGCGGAGCTGAAGCGCTGGGAAATAAAATCGAGGATCTCCTGTGCGCCTTCCGACTGGGCTTCCACATAGCGGATAGCTTCGTCATAACGTTGCATATGCAGTAATCCGGCGAGCGTGGCTGTCCAGTTCAGCTGTTCGTGGCGCATGATGCGCAGGTTATCGGCATAGCGTTTTACCTGGCTAAGCTGGCTGCTGAGGGTGTTGATGTCGTTCTTGTCGCGGAAACTGATCACCCAGCCCTGTAGCTCCTCTTCCTGCATGATCCGCACCCGGCTGGCAATCACTCGCACATGGTTGAAACGGCACACCTCATCATGGGTGTCGTGCCCCAGTTGCGCTGCGGCAAAGAAATCGGGCTGCGACTGGATGATCTCACCGATGTGCTGGCCCAACAGATTATTGGCCGGTTGACGCAGATCCAGCAGCTCACGCGCGGCGTGGTTAATCGTGATGATGCGCAGTTGCGGATCTATGGCGATCACCCCTTCATAGATGGCTTCCAGCAGGGCTTTTTGCTGGCGCACCAGCAGCGCGATCTCTTTCGGCTCTAATGAAAACATCTGGCGTTTCAGGTTCTTCGATAACAGCCAGGAAAAGATAAACAGCGCCATCAATAGCAAGACGATCGAGGCCACGATCTGGGTCAGCGTATGGGCATTTAAACTGTCGATATGGGATTTAAGATAACCGACGGAAACAATACCGATCACCTGGTTATTGTCATCGACAATCGGTGCCTTGCTGCGTAATGAAATACCGATCCCCCCATTGCGGATCGAGATAATACTTTTGCCTTCCAGCACTTCTTTATTATCACCCCCGACCATGGGGGTTCCCAAACGATCGGCATGTTCGGAATGGTAAAGGTGCATGGTATGGCTATCGCCGATCACAATATAGCTGGCATCGCTGCTGGCGCGGATTTTTTTCATCAGCGCAGCAATGTATTGCGTGTCGTTATTTTCAACTGCGGTGACTAGGGAGGGGATCAGCGCAATCTCACGTGCCTGCACTTGGGCACGGGCACCCAGGTCCCGGTGCAACTGCGCATCCAGTTTGTAGTAAGTGTAACCCCCGATCAGCGTCAGCAACACGCAGGAAAAGGCGACCAGGCACAGGAACAGTTTGATATGAAAAGAGAGTTTGATGTGCATGGTTTGCCGCGGATCCTGGTGTCTGTTTGGGTGACTACCCTATCATGAGTCGCCCTTGAAGTAATATTGCCCAAGATCAAGTTGTGAGCATCGGCACGGCTTTATTGTAAGGAGGAATATTTCACAGCGGCGTAGTGAACACTGAACGTGCGATAAAATCAGTAAAACTTAAAATAAGCCTATTATTAACGCCATTAACTCCACGGGTTATTTTACATAAAGGGTATTAACACCATAGAAACCATAACCCCCATTAAAAACCCTTTTTTATTTTGAACAAAATCACAGCGGTGACTCCAAGCGTTTCTCTATGATGGCCGAACAAACAATAAGAGGCCAGATTATGAGCACAACCGATGATTCCTACCTCGTTGCCAAAGATAAAACTGCCGATATTCCGCTGCGTGAGAAGTGGTGGCATATTCTGGATAATTACAAAATAGGGATTATACCGCTGCCATTCTTCGTGCTGGCCGGAGTGCTGATCCTGCTCGATTGCCTGGCAGGGAAATTACCCAGCGATATCGTGGTGATGGTGGCAACCCTGGCGTTCTTTGGCTTTGCCTGCGGTGAGTTTGGCAAGCGACTGCCGCTGGTGGGGAAAATGGGGGCTGCCGCCATCTGCGCCACCTTTATTCCCTCCGCACTGGTGCACTATGGTTTGCTGCCGGACGTGGTGGTTGAATCCACCACCAAATTCTACAAGTCGACCAATATTCTTTATCTCTACATCTGCTGCATCATCGTCGGCAGCATTATGAGCATGAACCGCCAGGTGCTGATCCAGGGCTTCCTGCGTATCTTTGTGCCGATGTTGTGCGGTGAAGTGGCCGGTATGCTGGTCGGGATGGCGGTGGGCATGGCGTTGGGCCTGGATCCGTTCCAGATCTTCTTCTTCCTGATCCTGCCGATCATGGCCGGGGGCGTGGGGGAAGGGGCGATCCCATTATCGATGGGCTATGCCGCCATTTTGCATATGGAGCAGGGCGTGGCCTTGGGGCGTATCCTGCCGATCGTAATGTTGGGCAGCCTGACGGCGATCGTGATTGCTGGCCTGCTGAACCAATTGGGGAAACGCTATCCACATCTTACCGGCGAAGGTAGCCTGATGCCGAGCAAGCAGGGCGATAGCGAGGTCGCAGCAACGGAGAAACTGAGCGGTAACGTGGATGTCGCTACTATCGCCTGCGGCGCGCTGCTGGCCATCCTGCTGTATATGGTGGGCATGTTGTTACACCGGCTGATCGGCTTGCCGGCCCCGGTGGGGATGCTGTTTGCCGCAGTGGCGGTGAAGCTGGCACACGGCGTTTCGCCACGCATTCAGCAAGGATCGCAGGTGGTGTATAAATTCTTCCGCACTGCCGTCACCTACCCGATCCTGTTTGCCGTGGGCGTAGCCATCACGCCGTGGCAAGAGCTGGTGGATGCCTTCACCGTGCAGAACCTGATTGTGATCGTTGTCACGGTAAGCACGCTGGTGGCCACTGGTTTCCTGGTTGGCAAGAAGATTGGTATGCATCCGATCGACGTGGCCATTGTTTCCTGCTGCCAGAGCGGGCAAGGCGGAACCGGTGACGTGGCGATCCTGACGGCGGGCAACCGGATGT
Source organism: Serratia sp. T13T92 (assembly GCF_047530105.1). NCBI lineage: Bacteria > Pseudomonadati > Pseudomonadota > Gammaproteobacteria > Enterobacterales > Yersiniaceae > Serratia > Serratia sp. T13T92. Next base: position 35,905 of record NZ_JBLJAK010000044.1, read on the forward strand.
CGCTGATGCCCTTTGCCCAGATCGCAACGCGCATCGGCGGGGCGATCAACGTTTCGCTGTCGCTGCTGGTGCTGTCGCATTTCTATTGAGTAGTGTGTTGCCGATTTGCCCCGCGAGGATGCGGGGCTTTTTTTATGCTAGATGGAGTCAGGCATTTAGAACGCCCAGTCCTCATCCTCGGTATTCACCGCTTTGCCCATTACGTAGGAAGAGCCGGAGCCGGAGAAGAAATCGTGGTTCTCATCGGCGTTAGGGGACAGCGCCGACAGGATCGCCGGATCCACTTGTGCCATTGCGGGTGGGAACAGCGCCTCGTAGCCCAGATTCATCAGCGCCTTGTTGGCGTTATAGTGCAGGAAGGTTTTGACCTCTTCCGTCCAGCCCACCCCGTCGTAGAGCTCTTCGGTATAACGCACCTCGTTGTCGTACAGATCCTGCAACAAATCAAAGGCAAAGTTCTTCACCTGCTTGCGGCGGGCCGGGCTGGCCTGTTCAAGGCCTTTCTGGAACTTGTAACCGATATAGTAGCCATGCACTGCCTCATCGCGAATGATCAGGCGGATCAGATCGGCGGTGTTGGTCAGCTTGGCCCGGCTCGACCAGTACATGGGCAGGTAAAAGCCGGAATAGAACAGGAACGACTCCAGAAACACGCTGGCGACCTTTTTCAACAGCGGATCGTCGCTGCGATAGTGCGCCAGAATAATGCTGGCTTTTTTCTGCAGCGTGGCGTTTTCCTCACTCCAACGGTAAGCCTCATCGACATCCCGGGTTTGGCACAGGGTGGAGAATATCGAGCTATAGGAACGGGCGTGTACCGCCTCCATAAAGCTGATGTTGGAATACACCGCCTCTTCGTGCGGGGTGATGGAATCGGCGATCAGCGCCGGAGCGCCAACGGTATTCTGGATGGTATCCAGCAGCGTCAGCCCGGTAAATACGCGGATGGTAAGCTGTTGCTCCTTGGCGCTCAGGGTGGCCCAGGACGGAATATCGTTCGACAGCGGCACCTTTTCCGGCAGCCAGAAGTTGCTGGTCAGGCGGTTCCATACCTCCAGATCCTTGTCGTCATCAATCTTGTTCCAGTTGATGGCCTGCACTCGTCGCATTGTCATAATTTTCCTCACAGCGCGCAGGACACGCAGCCCTGCACCTCAGTCCCTTCCAACGCCATCTGGCGCAGGCGGATGTAATAAATGGTCTTGATACCTTTACGCCAGGCGTAGATTTGCGCGCGGTTAATATCGCGGGTGGTGGCGGTATCGCGGAAGAACAGCGTCAGCGACAGCCCCTGATCCACATGCTGTGTGGCGGCGGCGTAGGTATCGATGATCTTTTCCGGGCCAATTTCGTAGGCGTCCTGGTAATACTCCAGGTTGTCGTTGGTCATGTAAGGGGCAGGGTAATAGACCCGACCAATCTTGCCCTCCTTGCGGATCTCGATGCGTGAGACGATCGGATGGATGCTGGAGGTCGAGTTATTGATGTAGGAGATGGAGCCGGTAGGCGGCACCGCCTGCAGGTTCTGGTTATACAGCCCGTGCATCATCACCGCAGCGCGCAATGCCAACCATTCCTCACGCCCAGGTATGGCGATCTTGGCGTTGGCGAACAGCTCACGCACCCGCGCGGTTTTTGGCTGCCACGCCTGCTCGATGTATTTGCTGAAATACTCTCCGCTGGCGTAGGTGGAGTCCTCGAAACCGGTAAAACTGCTGCCGCGAGCTATTGCCAGCCGGTTGGAGGCGAGCAGGGCGTGGTAGGTCACGGTGTAGAAATAGATATTGGTGAAATCGATCCCTTCGTCCGAACCGTAGAAGATGCGTTCGCGCGCCAGATAGCCGTGCAGATTCATCTGGCCGAGGCCGATGGCATGGGAGGCCTGATTTCCGGCGGCGATAGATGGCACCGAGCCGATATCGCTCATATCCGCTACCGCCGTCAGCCCGTAGATCGCGGTTTCCACCGCCTTGCCGAAATCGGGGGCATCCATGACTTTGGCAATGTTCAGCGAACCCAGGTTGCAGGAGATATCTTTGCCGATCTCGGCATAGCTCAGATCCTGATGATAACGGCTGGCGCTGTTGACCTGTAGGATCTCTGAGCACAGGTTGCTCATATTAATGCGCCCGGCGATCGGATTGCTGCGGTTGACCGTATCTTCAAACATCATGTACGGATAACCGGATTCGAACTGGATCTCCGCCAGCAGTTGGAAAAACTCACGGGCGTTGATGCGGGATTTGCGGATGCGCTTGTCATCCACCATCTCACGGTATTTTTCGCTGACGCTAATCTCAGACAGCGGCACGCCATACACCTGCTGCACGTCATAAGGAGAGAACAGGTACATCTCTTCGTTATTCTTTGCCAATTCGAAGGTGATATCCGGGATCACCACCCCCAGCGACAGGGTTTTAATGCGGATTTTTTCGTCGGCATTTTCCCGCTTGGTATCCAGGAAGCGCAGAATATCGGGGTGATGAGCGTGCAGATACACCGCCCCGGCCCCTTGGCGTGCCCCCAGCTGATTGGCGTAAGAAAAGGCATCTTCCAGCATTTTCATTATCGGGATCACCCCGGAAGACTGGTTCTCAATGCGCTTGATTGGCGCACCAACCTCGCGGATATTGCTCAGCAGAAAGGCCACACCGCCGCCGCGTTTGGAGAGTTGCAGCGCCGAATTCACCGCGCGGCCAATCGACTCCATATTGTCTTCAATACGCAGCAGGAAGCAGGAAACCAGCTCGCCACGCTGCTGTTTGCCGCAGTTGAGGAAGGTGGGCGTCGCGGGTTGGAAGCGCCCGGAGATGATCTCTTCCACCAGATCCTGCGCCAGAGCGGTATCACCCACTGCCAGCCGCAACGCCACCATGCACACCCGGTCTTCATAGCGTTCCAGATAGCGCTGGCCATCGAAGGTTTTCAGCGTATAGCTGGTGTAATACTTGAAGGCGCCGAGGAAGGTCTCGAAGCGGAATTTCTTGGCATAAGCCTGTTGGAACAGCTGCTTGATAAAGGCGAACTCATACTGCTCCAGCACCGTCGCTTCGTAATATCCCTCATCCACCAGATAGCGCAATTTTTCCGCCAGATTGTGGAAGAACACGGTGTTTTGGTTCACGTGCTGCAAAAAGTATTGCCTGGCGGCCAGCCGATCCTTATCGAACTGGATGCGCCCTTCGGCGTCGTAAAGGTTGAGCATCGCGTTGAGCGAATGGTAATCCAGCGTGGCGCTGGCGGGCCTGGTCAGTTCTGTCGTTGCCAAAATGCGGTGACTCCCTGTTGAACGATAGCGACGTCTTGTGTAGTGCCGAGTAGCTCAAAACGATAAAGCACCGGTACCTGGCATTTTTTGGCGATGATGTCACCGGCGATGCCATACGCTGCGCCGAAATTGGTGTTACCTGCGGCAATCACACCACGCAGGTAACCGCGATTTTGCGGATCATTGAGAAAACGGATCACCTGGATCGGTACGGCACCGACGCTGCTGCCGCCGCCGTAACTGGGCACGATCAGGATATAAGGCTGCTCCATCAGTACTTTTTTACTGCCAGCGATCGGGATGCGTATCGCTGGCAGTGCCAGCTTCTCAACGAATCTGTGGGTGTTCTCCGAACTGCTGGAGAAGTAGACCAGCGGATCCATGGCACACCTCAGGAGGTTAGGGCGTTGGCTAACGCGCCGATCTTGTCCGGGCGGAAACCAGACCAGTGATCGTCACCGGCAATAATCACCGGAACCTGCTGATAGCCCAGTGATTTAACGTGGTTCAGCGCTTGCTGATCCTGGGTCAGATCGACCACGCGATAGTCGATCCCTTGTCTATCCAGGGCACGGTAGGTGGCATTGCACTGGACACAATCTGGTTTAGTGTAAATAATAATACTCATGATTCGCATTTACCTTTTGTGTTGAAGGAAAGGCGGATAAGTCAGAAAGTTGAGCATGATAGGGCGTTTCTGACGGCGTCACCAACCCAAGCGTTTCCCCCTGTGTTGATGAATGAATACTATATGTTGATGTTTATATTATCAACATCACTATATGTGGTGTTTTTCGGTTTTTGGTGCGCAGGCCGCGCCGAGGCTGGAAAAGCGGTGGGGAAATATTTTTTTGCGATGCGGATCGAGCAGGCCGGGTTGCCCCGGCCAGCAAAATTACTGCCGCATGCTGACTGCCAGGCGGTTAAAGGCGTTCATAATGCTGATGGCAAAGGTCAGGTCGCTGATTTCGGCATCGCTGAAATGGGCTTTCAGGGCGTCAAAGGCGCTGTCCGGTGCGCCGGTTGCCGCAATCAGGGTGACCGCTTCGGCCCATTCCAACGCGGCACGTTCTGCCTCGCTGAATTCATGGCTGGCGCGCCAGCCGGCCAGCGTATCCAGCTTGGCGTGGCTCGCTCCCCCTGCACGCAGCGCCTTGCCGTGCATATCCAGGCAGAAAGCGCAGCCGTTGATCTGCGAAACGCGCATAAACATCAGCTCAATGATCGCTTTATCCAGCGGGCCTTTCTCTAACCCGCCCAATGCGCTCACCATGGCTTTATAAGGGGCCGGTGACAGTTCGGCGTACTGCAAACGTTGCTTGATCATGTTCAAACCTCGGATTAATGACGTAACCAATGTATGGCGCTACTTTAGCCGCGATATGGTCTATGCTATAGAGCCATAAAATGATTATTTAACCAGGCCATGACACGTAGTGCTCATCAATTCAGACGGCCCATTTTCCCCTCACCCCAACCCTCTCCCAATGTACGGTTCGAGGTTCGTCACGAACACTTGTGTGGGGAGAGGGAGCCAGTCCGGAGTCGCCGTTGGGCGCAGGTGGTCATTTGTGGCACGGTATGTCCCCTCTCCCTGTGCTGTCTCTTATACACAACTCGGCATCTTACTGTTTTTTATGGGAATTATTTCAAGCGAATCAATAGGGCACTCGGAAAAATTCTCTTTAAAATCAGCCTGCTATGTTTCTCAAATTACGGCCATTT
>NZ_JBLJAK010000045.1:0-38235 GCF_047530105.1 Serratia sp. T13T92
AGCCAGATTTGGGGGTGACTTTTCATTTTGGGACTACATTAGGGACTATGAAATGATGAGTGAAGTAATTGATTTTATTTATAACAATGAGTTACGTGATAAATTCAAATACGGCGACGGTATCTGAGTAATTCCTCAGTCGTAATATCCCCAAACTCCATGTAAACCGCTGTGTGATGGCAATATCACAGGGCAGTTTATAGCTTATACCCTAATGGTTTTCTCTCTCCGTGGAGCTGCGCCTTGAACCGCCTGACCGAAAAGCAGCTCCAGACTCTCTTGCTGCAAAAAAAACTCGCCAAGCAAACAGTCCCCGAAGTTTCATTAACTACGGCGCTGGCCGCTGCTTTCAAGACGATGATCCAGCAGGGCGAGTTCATCACCGGCCAACGTTTACCGGCCAGCCGTGCGTTGGCAGCCTCATTGCAGTTATCCCGAGGGACCATCGAGAACTGTTATACGGCGCTGGAAACCGAGGGATACGTCTGCAGAGAGGTGGGGCGGGGAAGCTTTGTCGCGCAAAGACAGCAACCTTTGCTGGGCCTGACTAGCGAGCACTCAGCTGCACCCTCTGGCGCCCAGGTCACATTGAGCCGGAGATCGTCACAGCATGCCAGGCCTGAACCAGGCAACCTGCCCCAGCAGCGGGCATTTAGCCCGGGCATGCCTGAAACCCGTAATTTCCCGATCCATACTTGGCTCAGGTTATATCAGCAAACCGTCAAAGAAGAGGGGCTGTCTATCTCGGCGGGCAGCAACTTGCAGGGTAATATTCACCTGCGGGAGGCGATTTGCGATTTCCTGCTGGCCGAGCGGGGCGTGAAGGCGCAGGCCGATCGAATTCTGATTGTGAGCAGTACGCAGCAGTCGCTGTCTTTATGTGCGCAGGTCCTGGCGGATGCTGACGATAGCGTCTTTATCGAAAATCCGGGGTATACCGGTGCGATTAAGGCCTTTCGGGCGGCCCAGCTAACGCCTATCCCGATTACCGTGGATGAGCAGGGGATCTGTACCGACGAAATCATTCGCTCTCAGGTTAACGGCAAATTTGTCTATGTCACCCCTTCCAACCAATATCCGACCGGGCGAGCACTTTCGCTGGCCAGGCGATTGGCATTAATTGAGGCGGCTAAAGCTCGGGATATGTGGATCATCGAAGATGACTACGACAGCGAGTTTCATTACCAAGGCATTGCAACGGCCTGTTTGCAGGGGTTAGACCCCCATCAGCGCACCATTTATATGGGCACCTTCAGTAAAACCCTGTTCCCGGATCTGCATGTGGCTTATATGGTGCTGCCAGCATCGCTGGTAAAACCCATGACCGCCGCACGAGCGAATACGGACAGCCAGGTTTCGGGGATCGCTCAGCGCACGCTGGCAAAATTCATTATGCAGGGACATTACCGCGAACATGTCCTGATGATGAAGAAAATATATTCATCCCGTGCGGCGCTGTTTATTAACGAGATCAACAAGCACTGCGGCTTAAAGGTGAAGGTTATAGTGCCTAACTGTGGCTTGCAATTACTCTGCCTGGTGGAAAGTAAACAGCTTGAGCAAGCTGTTGCCCATCATGCTTCTGAGTATAATTTAACTCTGAGAAGCGTTTCCGAGTTTTGTACTGCAGATATTCCCTTATCTGGCTGGTTGCTGGGCTTCGCGGCTCTGGACCCTATTGAGATAGCCTATAACGTCGAACAGTTTTCCCAGTTGCTAACGCGCTGTTTAAACGAGATGGATAATTAGCCGCTGAAATGGTCCGGTGTCTATAGCGGATTGGTCCATTAACCCCGCCCTATGGCATCGCCTATACTTGCGCCACTTTGAACATGCAGGGGTAGGACTATGTTGATGACTAAAAATGGCGTTACCATCAGGGAAATAATCGCTTCAGATAGAGTGGGTTGGGAACATCTGTGGCAGCAGTATCTGCACTTTTATCGTGCCGATGTCAGTGCCGAAATCACCGAAAAAACCTTTATCCGCCTGTGCCAAAAACAGGATTTGGTCGGTCTGGTCGCCGTTAACGATCAGGGGCAGATCCTCGGCTTTATGCATTTGGTTTATCACGCCTCGACCTGGAGTGATAAAAACTATTGTTATATTGAGGATCTGTTCGTTGATAAAAGCGCGCGGGGACAAAACGTGGCAGAGAGCTTATTTAATGAAGCTTATCAACAGGCGGAAGTGAGAGAGTCAAGCCGCGTTTACTGGATGACCCAGGAGTTTAACTCCTCTGCCCGTTCGCTGTACGATAAAATCGGCCAAAGAACCTCGTTTATTATTTATAGTAAAAAATAGTACGGCGTTAAAAAATAAGGCGACGGGGTTTAACCGTCGCCTGTTGATTATTCTAGATAAAACACTTCACGCAGCGGTGAGCTGACCGGGCTATGATCAGGATTGCTCGGCATCACATCGCCCATATGCTGCCACCAGCGCTGGCAGACGGCGGTGTTGGCCACTGCATCCCAACGTTCTTCAGATTCAATCTCCACATAGCCAAACAGCAGGTTGCGTGCTTCGTCCAGGAAGATGGAATAGTGGTGTGCACCGTGCTCCTTCAGCACCTGTTCCAGCTCTGGCCAGATCGGGTTGTGGCGCTGCTGGTATTCGGCGTGCGCATCCGGGTTTACCTGCATCACAAAAGCTTTACGGATCATGGGTTTTCCTTAAGGGTCACAGCGCGGCTAAATACAGCGCACGAACCTGTTCGCGATCTGCCGTGCGTGGGTTGCAAGGGGCACATGGGTCAGCCAGCGCTTTATCCAACCAGCCTTCGATATCGGCTTCCTTGATACCCAGGGCCGAGAAGCCTGCCGGAATACCCACGCGCAACGAAAGCGCGCGAATGGCGGTAATTGCCTGATGGCTAGCCTGTTCTTCGTTCATGCCTTGCGTGTCCGCCCCCATTGCCTGCGCAATACGGGCAAAGCGAGCCACGGCATTCGGGCGGTTAAACTCTTCGATTACCGGCAGCAGGATGGCATTGCAGACGCCGTGCGGCAGATTATGGGTCGCACCCGGCTGGTGAGCCAATGCGTGCACCAGGCCAAGCCCGGCGCTGTTGAACGCCATCCCCGCCAGATATTGCCCATAGGCCATCATTTCCCGCGCTTGCAGGTTTTTGCCGTCATCTACAGCGGCAGGTAGCCAGGTGCTAATCAGGCGGATGGCTTCCAGCGCCGAGTGATCGGTCAGCGGGTGGGCGCCTACGGAAACATAGGCTTCCACCGCGTGGGTCAGTGCGTCCATACCGGTGGCGGCAGTCACGCTGGCGGGAATATCCAACATCACCTGCGGGTCGTCCACGGCGATGTCAGGGATGATGTTGGTGTCGATGATCACTTCTTTGACGTGGCGCAGGCTGTCGATGATCACCGCGTTGCTGGTCATCTCGGCTGCGGTGCCCGCAGTGGTATTGATGGCCACCAAGGCGACGCCTGGATGTTTGACTTTGCCAACGCCGGAATAGGCGGTAGAGGGGCCAGGGTTGCCGGTCAGGATTTTAATCGCCTTGGCGGTATCGATTGGGCTGCCGCCACCGAAGGCAATCAGATAGTCGCACTGCTGCTGTTTGAACGTTTGCCAGCCCTGTTGCACCAGTTCTTCAGTAGGGTTGGGAAACACCTCATTGAACATGGCATAAGGCAGCGCATGCTGCTGCATGGCGTTAAATAGGCCTTCCAGCAGGCCGAGCTCAACCAGTTGACCGTCTGTGACGATCAGCGCCTTACCCCATTGCTTCTGTGCCAGCAGCTTGACCATATCTTCAATGGCGCCGCAGCCGTGCAAACTGATTTTCGGTAATGCCAGCATGAAACTCATGATATTGCTCCTGAAATGAGAAACCGTTGTGATGCGCCCGCCGTAGCGGACGCAGGGCACCGATGTCTCAATCCTTGAGCGCAGCGGCCAGTGGCGTTACGCCGAAACGCTTGGCCAGCGCCGTCAGTTGGCTACCGGAAATGGTTTGCTTCTTGCCCCCCATCGACAGCACTTTCACCATGATCTCGGCCGATTTTTCTGCGGTGTCGATCAGGCCGAAAGCGTCGTCCAACGTTGGGCCTGAGCCGAAAATGCCGTGGAATGGCCACAGCACCAGGCTGTGTTCCTGCATCTGTTCGGCGGTCTGGGTGCCGATGCCGTCAGTACCTGGCACCATCCAGGGCACGATGCCGATGCCGTCTGGGAACACCACCAGGCACTCGGTGCTGCCTTCCCACAGCAGGCGGGTGAAGCTGGCGTTGTCCAGTTCCTGCACAAAGCTCAGAGCGATCAGGTTGGTGGCATGGCAGTGCATGATGACGCGATCACGGCCAGAGGTGACGTTCATACGCACGATGTGTGACTGGAAGTGAGCCGCCAGTTCCGAGGTAGGAAAACCTCCCTGCGAAAGCCCCCAGTGGATGTGGTAGGCGGTGCCGTTGTGGTTCAGTTGCAACAGCACCAGATTTTCTTGCGGTGCCAACTGCACGTTGCGGAAGAACTTGCCTGAACCGGTGACCAGGAACCAGCAGTTGGCCAGCTCGGTTGCCGGTTGCGTCAGCTCTACGCAGCGCGGCTCGGCCACGAAGTCGCTACGGAAAGGCTCAACATCTTCCGCCAAAAGCCGCAGGCTGACGTTGCCGCCGTTGCGCTCATCCCAGCCTTTGAGCCACATGTCGCTGGTGGCTTTGATCATGCCCTGGACGAACCAGGAAGAAACTATCTGTTGCATTGCGCTACCCTTAACGTTGGCTGAGGATCTGTTGTTCGTAGTTGCGTACGTTGTTGAGCCAGCTGGCATCGGCCGGGACATCGTTACGCTGGCAGTAGGTTTCCCACACGGCTTGCCATGGCAGGCATTTCTGTTCTTCCAGCAGGGCCAGGCGGGCAGTGTAATCGCCGCTCTCTTCGATCTTGCGCAGCATCTCGGTCGGCTCCAGCAGCGCACGCAGCAGGGCTTTCTTCATGTTGCGGGTACCGATCACCCAGGCGGCGATGCGGTTGATGGAGGCGTCGAAGAAGTCCAGGCCGATGTGTACGCGGTTGAACAGGTTGTTGCGCACGATCTCACCGGCAATCGCCTGCGTTTCGTCATCCAGCAGCACCACGTGGTCGCTGTCCCAGCGCACTGGGCGGCTAACGTGCAGCAGCAGGCGTGGTACATACAGCATGGCGCTGGAGATCTTGTCGGAGATCACTTCGGTTGGATGGAAGTGGCCCGCATCCAGACAGAGTGCGGTCTGGCGGCTGGTGGCATAGCCGAGATAAAACTCATTGGAACCCACGGTGTAGCTCTCTGCGCCAATCCCGAACAGCTTGCTTTCCACCGCGTCGATATGGTGTGCCGGGTCGAGTTTTTCGCTAATCACTTCGTCCAGCGCGCTTAATAGACGCTGGCGCGGTGCCAGGCGATCGATCGGCGTATCTTTCATACCGTCCGGGATCCAGATGTTCATCACCGAAGGCGTACCGAGCTGTTCGCCAAAATAGGCCGACACGCGGCGGCTGGCCTGGCAATGTTCAATCCAGAACTGACGGATTTCCGGGTTGGCATGTGACAGCGTAAAACCGTCGGCGCTCAGCGGGTGCGAGAAGCATGACGGGTTGAAATCCAGCCCCAACTGGTGCTGTTTGGCCCACTCCACCCAGTTTTTAAAATGGCGTGGTTCAATTTTGTTACGGGCGACTGGCGTATCAGACTCCAGATAGATCGCGTGCAGGTTCAGGCGTTTTGGGCCAGGGATCAGCGCCAGAGCCTGTTCCAGATCGGCCCGCAGCTCTTTGGCGTTGCGTGCTTTGCCCGGGTAGTTGCCGGTGGCCTGAATGCCGCCGGTCAGGGAGCCTTCCGGATTTTCGAACCCGGCCACGTCATCTCCTTGCCAGCAGTGCATCGACACTGGCAGGGTTTCCATTGCGCTAATCGCGGCTTCAACGTCCACGCCAACGGCAGCAAAGCGCTGTTTTGCCAGTTCCCAAGCTTGATCGATCGAGCTTTTCATATGCAAAGTTCCTTAGGTAATTGACTCAACGACTGAAATTGCGACCAGTGGGCGGCAAAGTCTGGATTGTCGCGAGGGGTAAAGTGTTGTAGTGGGAAGTTCTGTGCCACGATGCGGCGGAATTGCCCAATGTCGCTGACGGCGTCCAAGGCCATCAACTGGCAGCCGACGTTGCCCAGGGTTGAGGCTTCGATTGGCCCGGCGCTGATGGCCAGCCCGCAGGCATCGGCACACAGCTGATTAAGAAAATGGTTCTGGCTGCCGCCGCCGACGATATGCAGGTGGCTGAGCGGGCGGCCGTGCATCGTCGCCAACTCCTGTGCGACCTGGCGGTAGAGCATGGCGAGGCTGTCGAAAATACAACGCACCAATTCGGCTGCGGTTTCCGGCACCGGCATCCCGCGTTCGCGGCAGCTGTCCTGAATGGTTTGGCACATGTTGGCCGGGTTGATAAAGCGATCGTCATTGGGGTTAACCAATGAACGGCAGGCTGGCTGTTGGGCCGCTTGAGCGATCAGGGCAGGCAGATCGCTGATGTTCAATTCCTGAGTGGCGCGTTGCAGCAGCCACAGGCCCATGATGTTTTTCAGCACCCGATAGCCCGTTGCGCCGCCCTCATTGGTGATATTGGCCGCCAATGATGCCGGGTGAACCACCGGGATTGGGCTTTCGATGCCCATCAGCGACCAGGTGCCGGAGCTGAGATAGGCGGCATTGGCATCTTGCAATGGCGTAGCAAGTACCGCGCTGGCGGTGTCGTGCGTTGCCACGGCAATCACCGGGATCTGCTGGCCGCTGGGGCTGGTCCAATAGCCCACACGGTTGCCTGGAGGTGTCGGTTTGCCAAACCAGCTGGCGGGTACCCCGGCCCAGGCCAACAGTTCCTCATCCCATTGATCGCTTTCAATATTCAGCAGCTGGGTGGTGCTGGCATTGGTGTATTCCCAGTTCAGCTCCCCCGTCAGGCGAAAGTGCAGGTAATCCGGGATCAGCAGCAGGTGAGCCACTCGATCTACCAGTTCTGGCTGCTGTTCGCGCAGGGCACGCAGCTGGTACAGCGTATTGAAAGGCAGGAATTGAATGCCGGTGCGTTGATAGATATTGCTGCGGCCCAAATCCTGCTGGGCTGTTGCCATCAGCCCCTGGGTGCGGGCATCACGGTAGGAAACGGCCTGGCCGACCCGCTCACCTTGGGCATCCAACAGCACAAAATCCACGCCCCAGGTATCGATGCCGATGCTATCAAGGCGAATGCCTTCTGCATCAAGCTGCGCCAGCGCCTGACGGATGTTGCCTTCCAGCGCATCCAGATCCCAGCAGTCTTGCCCTGCCCGGTGCTGCAAACGGTTGGTGAAGCGGCTGACTTCACGCAGCTTGAGTTGTTGCTGCTCTGGTTGATAGCTCGCCAGCATCACACGTCCACTGGAGGCTCCAAGGTCGATGGCGACAGTATTGCGAATAGTCATGAGAGAAAGCCCGTGATTGCTTGATGCGAGCAGTGTAGGAAGTTGCCGCTGCCCGGGCCTTCTCGCCACTGCCAACGCCAGAGGGGGATTGGCAAAATGGCAAAGGTAAAGGTGAAGTAGCTCACAGTTTACGACTCGGGCCGGTTTTCGCCCGGTTGTGACCTTGTACGCATTTCTCAACATTGCTACGGCTTTCTTAAAAAACGCGCAGCTTTAGCGCGCTTTTCGGTCAAAACCTTAAGGTTTGTTGCAGGGCGCTTCTCTTACTATCGATTACCGACGTTGCGCGGTAATCCCGCCGCGCCAAAGCTCCGGGGGGCAAGATGAACCTATTGCACAGTAGTGATTTTTTCCCTTCCTGCAGCGCGCCCGTGGTGATCGAACCCCGCGAGCCGCAGCAGGCTTTTCCAGAACATCATCATGATTTTTACGAAATTGTGATTGTCGAACAGGGGGCGGGGGTGCATGTGTTTAATGGCAACCCCTATACCCTTAACAGCGGTTGCGTCTGTTTTGTGCGCGATCACGATCGCCACCTGTTTGAACAGACCGACGGCCTGATCCTGACCAATATTCTGTTCCGGGCGCCGGACGCTTTCCGCTTTGTTTCAGGCGTGGAGCAGTTCCTGCCGCGCGAGGCCGATGGTGTCTACCCGGCCCATTGGCGCATCAGCCAGCAGGTGTTGCAACAGGTCAAGGGGTTGATTGCGCAGCTCGCGGCGGCACCTGCAGGTGAGCGGCCAGAAGAGATTGCGCTGCATGAAAGCGTATTTATGCAGCTGTTGGTGCAGCTGTGGCAGGGTTGTCTGGCCCGGCAGGGGGACGATCAGGAGGGGCGTTTGCATCAGCTGTTGGACTGGCTCCAGGGCCACTATGCTGAATCGATCGAATGGTCCGAGCTGGCCGATCGCTTTGCCATCCCGCTGCGGACGCTGCACCGGCAACTGAAACAGCACACCAATATGACGCCACAGCGCTATCTGACCCACCTGCGTTTGCTACAGGCGCGCCATATGCTGTGCCACAGCGATAGCAGCATCACCGATATCGCTTTTCGCTGTGGTTTCGGCGACAGCAACCATTTTTCGACCCTGTTCAAGCGTGAGTTTACCTGCCCACCCCGTGCGCTACGTGGCATGCGCTAGCGACGTGAAAATCACGACTGCGTCAATTTTCCTCGCCGTGGGTTCGGCAATAATGCCCAGTCGTGCCAAATAGGAAGGGTGTGAGATGAGGGAGACATTACTGTTAGAGAGCCGCGATTACCTGCCCTCTGTACAGATGCCGGTGGCCGTGGCGGAGCGCTATCCCCAGATGGGATTTGCCACGCATACTCACCAGTTTTGCGAGATTGTGATCGTTTGGCGTGGCAATGGCCTACACGTGCTGAACGATCGCCCTTACCGGATCACCTGCGGGGATATTTTTTATATCCGTGCCAGCGATTGCCACAGCTACGAGTCGGTACACGATCTGGTGCTGGATAACGTCATCTATTGCCCGGAGCGTCTGCGATTGAATGCCCAGTGGGAAAGCCTACTACCGCCGTTTGATACCTCCAGTGAGCGTTACTGGCGGCTCTCTACTCAAGGCATGACGCAGGCCCGGCCGATTATCGCTCAGCTTTCGCAGGAGAGCCGTAAAACCGATTCGCTCTCTATCCAGTTGACCGAAGCCTTACTGCTACAGTTGGCGATCGTGCTCAAACGCTATCGCTATGCGGTGGATTGCGTGCACATGTTGCCGGACGGGGAACAGTTGGACTTGTTGATGGCGGCGTTGCAAAGCGGCATCGACGGCGACTTTGATCTGCCGGCATTTTGCCAGCAGCATCAGTTGACTGAGCGGGCGCTGAAGCTGCTGTTCCGCCAGCAAACCGGCATGACCATCAACCACTATTTGCGCCAGATCCGTTTATGCCAGGCCAAGCGTCTGCTACGCCGCAGCGAATACCGCATCAGCGATATTGCCGCCCGATGCGGGTTTGAAGACAGTAACTACTTTTCCGTGGTGTTCACGCGCGAGGCCGGAATGACCCCGCGCGAGTATCGCCAACGGTTTATTGCCTAGGGGCTAGGCGATCCGGTTTGTGCGAATATGCAGTACCTGAGCGAGCTTTTCCAGCCGATCGCCCTGGTGGCCAATACCGATAGCGCAGTGGTGGGCAGGGCCAGCCAATGACCACTCACGGGTAAAGGTTCTGGCATCCAGGCTGAAACGGTAGCGACTGTTGGTATTGCCGATATCCAACGTTTCCCCCGCCACCGAGAGCCCCTCGGCATACTGCAACACGACGTCGCCGTTACGCTCCTCAACCACCGATAAGAAGGTGACCGGGCCGTTCTTCACCGACATCTGAATCGAAACGCCACATCCCGGCTTGCCGTGATACACCGGCAGCGGCACCAGGCGTACATCGCCTTCTGCCATCAGCGGATGCGCAGGCCCATCGTGGCCCCATAGCACGGCGTCATCCTCGAATTCGATGCCGTAAGGCTCAGAGAAGGATCCACCTGCTCCCAGCAGGGCGAAGATTTTCATGGCGATCGCATTTTTGACTTCGTACTCACCAGCGATCGGGATGCCTTTTTGGGTCAGCAGAGTATTACCTGCAATCACCGACGTAACGATATTCTCGTAATCATTGCCGTTGTGCCCTTCGTAGTAATAGGCCATTGCGCCCAGCCCATGCCGTTCTACCAGCCGATCCAGCGCGCAGGCGGTATGCGCAGCGCGTTGCAATTCGGCCTCTGAACAGAGCTCGTCGACCACAAATGTGTTGTGCATTTCATCCCGCTTAAGCTGGATTTGCGCTGTGGTGCTTTGTTGGCGCAGAGCGTTCAGCTCGCACATTTCCAGCGGTTTGAAACGCATACCGAGCTGGGCGGAAAGGTTGGTCAGATTGCTGTAGACGTCGATCATCCCGTCGTAATAGTGGCCGAGCAGGCCGATCTGCGTGGTGCTTAACGCATTACGCAGCGTGAAAGCGGTCAGCCAGTTGTCCAACTCCTGCCAGACCTGTGGATCGCCCTGTAACGCCCCCACCAGCAGTTGGTACTCGATCCCGGCGCGATTAAATACGTTGGCCAATTCGGGAGCACTACACGCCTGGCAGTGGGCAAGCCATTCGCCGGTGCGATCGCCACGATCTGCCATGGCGCGTATTTTCTGGTAGGGCAAACCGGCCTCGGGTTGCAAGGCTAATACCAACACCGGTTTACCCAAGGCTTGCACCAGCGGCAATACGGTGGCACTAAGCGCGTAGGTGCTGATGTAAAGCACCACCACGTCTACCGGCTGGTGGCGAGCCTCTGCCAGCAACGCATCGGCGGCAGCGACCGAATCCACCAGCCCGCCACGCTGAACCCGATGGCCGTTGGAAAGGCGTTCGGCGATCTGTTCGAGGTAGCCTTCAAGCCGGGGCTTAAGGCCGCTAAACTGCGGCCAGTAAGTGTCAAGCCCGATACCAAACAGCAAAATATTCAACGAACTGTTCATTTTTCGCTCCTCAAGACGCCATGCCCAAGCCCACAATGTTGGCAGCCAGGATGATCACCAGGCAACCGAGGCACAGCACTGCCACCGGCTTTCTGGTCCCGCATTTCCACTCTTTCAGCAGTAGCCCGACGATGCCGCCGCACAGCACGTAGAAGCTCATGTGCAGCATCCAGCTCATGTAGTCGTACTGTGCCGGGATTTTGGCGTGGCCCCAGGCGTAGAAGAAGAATTGCAGATACCACATCAATCCAGCCAGCATGGAGAACAATACGTTGGCGACCAGCAGCTTTTTCGGCAGTGAGAAATCAGCTTTCACCGAGATATTTTTCAGGGTGGCCAGGCGGATCAGGCAGTAGCCCAGGTTGATCAGCGCGCCGCCGCCCATAATCACCACATAGCTTGGCAGAGCAACATACAACGGATCGATGCCCAGTGCTCCGGCGGCTTCATGCATCGGTTTGGCCGCGTCCATGGCGAAGGACATACCGGCGGAGAAAATGCCGCACATCACCGCCAGCGCCAGCCCCTTCTTGAGGCTGAATTCCTCGGCGCGTATGCCCATGGCCCGCTCTTTCAGCAAGCCCGCATAGCTGACGATCACTACGCCGACCAACGCCACAAATACCCCAACCAGCGACAGGCGACCACCGGCGGTGCCGAACAGAAGTTCGAAGCGGCCCTGTAACAGTGGCGTCATCAATGTGCCTATGATCAACGTGATGCCGATGGCGATACCAATCCCCATCGACATCCCGAGATAGCGCATGGTCAGGCCATAGTTGATATTACCGATCCCCCACATGGCGCCGAACAGGAACACCGGCAGCAGGGTGGCAGCGCTGAATGAGCCGTAATACTGCCAAAAATCCGGCAGCAGCATATAGCTGATGGCCCATGGCAGGATCAGCCAGGAAACGAAACCGCCGATCGACCACATGGTTTCCCAAGACCAGTTTTTGACCTGTTTGAATGGCGCGTAGAAGCAGGCCGCACTGGCCGCCCCGACCAGGTGCCAGAGTATCCCTAGCAGAATGGCGTTGTTCATCTTGTTATCCTTGTTGTTGTTGGCGTGGTGACGTAGAGCGCAGAGACCACGGATGAACAGGGAGTCTAAAGAGACAGCAGGGAAGGAACCTTCGGTTGGCTGCCGGTTGCCGGGAGAGCATGGCAAAATTCAGCGGGTGCGGGTGTTGACGATCACAAATTTGGCAGGGCGGCGATGGGGCGATGTCTGGCTGGCAGGCGATCGCCCAATAGGGGTTACTCTTTAAGCAGTGCGCCCGCATAACCCAGTTGGCGCCAGGCTTCGTAAACCACCACCGAGACGGCGTTGGACAAGTTCATGCTGCGGCTTTGGGCCTGCATGGGAATACGGATCTTCTGCTGTGCGGGCAAGGCATCCAGAATGCTGGCGGGCAGGCCACGGGTTTCCGGGCCAAACAGCAGATAGTCGCCAGCCTGATAGCTGACAGCGCTGTGTGCTGGTGTGCCTTTGGTGGTAAGGGCAAACAGCCGCTGTGGATTTTCGCTGGCGAGGAAGGCGGCATAGTCGGCATGGCGCTTGATGCAGGCAAATTCATGATAATCCAACCCGGCACGGCGCAGGCGTTTGTCGTCCCACGGGAAACCCATAGGTTCGATCAGATGCAGTTGGAAACCGGTGTTGGCACACAGGCGAATGATGTTGCCGGTGTTCGGCGGAATTTCAGGTTCAAATAAAACGATATTCAGCATGTAAAAAGCCCCTCATGACGAGGGGCGCAGAATAGCAAAATCTTTGGGTGCTGGCGATTAACGCTGATGCAGCGGCAACCATAACACCAGACGCAGGCCACCCAACGGGCTGTCTTCCGCTTTCACCCAGCCGCGATGCTGATTGACGGCGGATTCGACGATGGCCAAGCCCAACCCGGTACCGCCGGATTGGCGATCGCGTGCTTCATCGGTGCGATAGAACGGCCGGAAAATCTGCTCACGATCTTCCGGGCTGACGCCTGGGCCATCATCATCCACCACGATGGTGATCCCCTGATTATCGGCACTGAATGCCACCGCGATGCGCGTATCGGAATAACGCAGGGCATTACGTACAATATTCTCCAGCGCACTGTCCAGGGCACCTGCGTTGCCGTAAATCGTCCATGGGCCAGGAGGCGAGGTGACCTCCAGCTGTTTGCCCATCTGTTCGGCTTCGAAACTGGCGTTGTCCAGCACGTCGGCCCACAGTTCGTTGGCCTTCAGCAGTTCGCGCACCAGTTCGCTTTTCTGTTGGCCACGGGATAGCAACAGCAGATCGTTAATCATCGAATCCAACCGTTGGGCTTCGGTTTCGATACGCGCCAGTTCATGGCCTTCACCGTGGCGGCGGCGCATCAGGGCGGTTGCCAGCTGCAGACGCGTTAATGGGGTACGCAATTCGTGGGAGATATCGGAGATCAGCCGTTGCTGGGCCGTCATCATCCTTTCGAGCGCGCTGATCATCTGGTTGAAGCTGGCCCCGGTGGCAAGGAATTCCTGCGGCCCGGCTTCCAGCTCAGGGTGTTGCTTAAGGTTGCCACGTGCTACATCATCGGCGGCGTTTTTCAACTTACGCGCCGGTTTGGCCAGGCTCCAGGCCAGCCACAGTAACAGCGGGGCGCTGATTAACATGGTGACGATCAGCAGCAGCAGCGGCCGGTCGAACATCAGGTTGATAAAATCGGACTGCGAACTGTTGGCTGGGCGGATCAGGTACAGCTGATAGTTGTCTTCACCATCGCGCACCGAGAACGGGCCAACCAGCTCGACGCGGCCATATTTTTTCTTTTGCGGTTGGTCGGAGTTGTCCGACTGGCCGATAAAGTTGCGCACGATCTGCATTTCGTTGCGCTGCGCGCCGATCACTCGCCCTTCGCTGGTCACCAACAACAGGCGTTGGCCCGGCGGTGCCCATTTTTCGATGGCGCGGAACAGGCGGCGCCACCACATCAGGTCGTTGGCCGGATCGTTTTGCAGTTCGGCTTCGACATGCTGTTCTAGCATCAACCCCTGCCGCTGTTCGCTTTCCAGCAGCGTGGTCATTTGGCGGGAGTCGAGTTTGGGCACCATCAACACCAACATCAGCACCAGGGCCAATGTGAACCAGAAAATGGCGAAGATGCGTGCCGTCAAGCTGTTGATCATGCTGCAGATACCATCAGATAGCCCCGTCCGCGCAGGGTTTTGAACCAAGGATGCCCATCTTTGCGGTCCGGCAGTTTGCGCCGCAGGTTGGAGATATGCATATCAATGGCGCGATCGAACGGCGTCAGGCGTTTGCCCAGCACTTCCTGGCTGAGGAGTTCACGGGAAACTACCTGGCCGAGATGCTGTGCCAGCAGATAGAGCAGGGTAAATTCGGTGCCCGTCAGATCCAGCACTTGCCCGTCGAAGCTGGCTTCCTGGCGGCCGGGATTCAGCTGCAAGCCGTCAACGTCTAGCGTAGGTGCGCTGGTATCCACATTCTGCTGCTGTTCGCTCCAGTTGGAACGGCGCAGAATGGCCCGGATGCGGGCAACCAGTTCGCGATCGTTAAAGGGTTTTGCCAGGTAGTCGTCTGCGCCCAGTTCCAGGCCAAGTACCCGGTCCAATTCGCTGCCGCGAGCGGTTAGCATGATCACCGGCGTCTGGTGGTGCTGACGCAATTCTTTCAGCGTATCGATACCGTTTTTCTTCGGCATCATGATATCGAGCAACAGCAGATCGATGGAGCTGTCCAGTAACGACAACGCCTGTTCACCGTCGTGAGCCACGACGATGTTAAAGCCTTCCATTTCAAGCAGTTCTTTCAGTAGCGAGGTGAGCTCGCGGTCGTCGTCAACTAACAGAATTTTGTGCATATGTGATTTACCTCCTGACGCAAAATACGTCATCAACTGTTGCTATTCCATGACTTTACGTAGTTTTACATGCCCTGACGCATGTTTGCAGGTGCAGCGATACACTGCTCCTCGTTGATTCGCAAAGTGAGAAAGCTCGAGGAGTAAAAATGGTTAAGGTGACCGCAGTAGTTATGGCATCAATTTTGGCAATAGGTTCTACCGCTGCCTTTGCTGCTGATACTACACCGGAAACTGTCCAACCTCCTGCTAATGATGCACTGTTGAGAGCGCTTGGCCAGAATCACATGTTCGACGGCGTTCGCTTGACCGAACAGCAACGCCAGCAAATGCGCGATTTGATGCGCCAGGCCCGTTACGATTTGCCTGGTGTTAATGTAGACGAAGTGGAAACCATGCATAAGCTGGTCACCGCAGATAAATTTGATGAAGCCGCCGTGCAGGCCCAGGCGGAAAAAATGGCTCAGGAACAGGTTAAGCGCCAGGTCGAAATGGCCCGGGTACGCAACCAAATGTATAACCTGCTGACGCCAGAGCAAAAAAGTGTTTTAGACCAGAAGCATCAGCAGCGTGTGCAGCTGATGAAGCAACAGATTTCTGGTTTGCAGCAAACTTCTGCCCAGAAGTTGAGTATGACTGAGTAATCCCCTGTTTTTCCTTGCCATAGACACCATCCCTGTCTTCCCCCTCATGATGAGGGGGTTTTTTTTCATTTCGATAAAATAAATTCAATTAAAAACAATGAATTAATTTTTTCTAAAAGGTTTCGGATTTTTAAAAACCATTGAGTGTGGACACTATGTGGACGCGCCTTCAAACCTGGATAACTTATGGATACTTATCTAGGGACAGCGACATTACTGCACATTTTGCCAGATTTTTTTGCTTAACTGACAAGCATCCCGTAATGATGGCGGGACTTTTTTTACCCCGCATTCCGTTATACTGAAGCCCATAAACTTTGGTTGGGGTTTTTTATGGAACAGCAATACGCGCGGCTGGTGCAGTCCGCTGCTTTAGCCGCCACCGGAATGGCTTCCGTTCTACTGTTGATCAAGATCGTTGCCTGGTATCTCACCGGTTCAGTCAGCCTGTTGGCGGCTTTGGTGGATTCGTTGGTGGATATTGCCGCATCGTTAACCAACCTGCTGGTGGTGCGCTACTCGTTGCAGCCGGCTGATGAAGAGCATACGTTCGGTCACGGCAAGGCCGAGTCGCTGGCGGCCCTGGCGCAAAGCATGTTTATCTCCGGTTCTGCCCTGTTCCTGTTCTTGACCGGCTTCCAGCATCTGTATTCCCCGCAACCCCTGAATTCGCCGGGTATTGGGATAGCTGTGACTATCATTGCGTTGATTAGCACTCTCATCCTGGTGACCTATCAGCGCTGGGTAGTCAGAAAAACGCGCAGCCAGGCGGTACGGGCCGATATGCTGCATTATCAGTCAGATGTGATGATGAATGGTGCTATTTTGATAGCACTTGGGCTAAGCTGGTACGGATTTCACCGTGCGGACGCGCTGTTTGCCCTGGGCATTGGGGTTTATATTCTCTATAGCGCATTGCGTATGGGGTACGAGGCGGTGCAGTCCCTGCTGGATCGCGCCTTGCCGGATGAAGAGCGTCAGGCAATTATCGATGTGGTATCGTCTTGGCCGGGTGTGAAAGGTGCGCACGATCTGCGTACGCGGCAGTCTGGGCCAACGCGGTTTATCCAGTTGCATCTGGAAATGGAAGACACCCTGCCGTTGATGCAGGCGCATATTCTGGCAGAACAGGTGGAGCAGGCATTGTTGCATCGTTTCCCTGGGGCCGACGTGATTATTCATCAGGATCCTTGTTCTGTTGTTCCTCAGGGCCGACAGGGGCATTGGGAACTATAATCAACAGACATAGGTCAATGTTGGGTGGATTGAGAAATCACGGTGTTAGCACGCCGTGCCATGTGAAGTTTTTTCCTTGATGTTGCGTGACCTGAATCAATTCAGCTGGGTGTTTTTGTTATAATATCCAGCAATAAAAGCCGTAAAGCTGGTTTTGCGCCGTTGGAGAGATACCCGGTGAGTCGGCGAATACAGAATTCTTAAGAAATTGCATCTACAGTTCAGAGGTAGTCATGATCAAGAAAATCGGTGTACTGACAAGTGGCGGTGACGCCCCAGGTATGAACGCTGCCATTCGTGGCGTTGTGCGTGCCGCGCTCACAGAAGGTCTGGAAGTATTTGGTATTTACGATGGCTACCTTGGTTTGTACGAAGATCGCATGGAGCAATTAGACCGCTATAGCGTATCTGATATGATCAATCGTGGCGGCACCTTCCTGGGTTCTGCGCGTTTTCCAGAGTTCAGGGATGACAGCGTGCGCGCCAAGGCGATTGAAAACCTGAAAAACCGCGGCATTGATGCGCTGGTGGTCATCGGCGGTGACGGCTCCTACATGGGGGCGAAACGCCTGACTGAAGAGGGTTTCCCATGCATCGGTTTGCCTGGCACCATCGATAACGACGTTGCAGGCACCGACTACACCATCGGTTACTTCACCGCGTTGGAAACCGTGGTGGAAGCAATTGACCGCCTGCGCGACACCTCTTCATCACACCAACGCATCTCTATCGTGGAAGTGATGGGGCGTTACTGTGGCGACCTGACCCTGGCGGCGGCCATTGCCGGTGGTTGTGAATTTATCGTCCTGCCGGAAATCGAATTCAGCCGTGACGATCTGGTTGACGAAATCAAAGCCGGTATCGCCAAAGGTAAAAAGCACGCCATCGTGGCGATCACCGAGCATATCTGTGATATCGACGAACTGGCACGCCATATCGAGCAGGAAACCAAGCGTGAAACCCGTGCTACCGTATTGGGCCACATCCAGCGTGGTGGTTCACCGGTTGCCTACGACCGTATTCTGGCTTCCCGCATGGGCGCGTACTCCATCGACCTGCTGCTGCAAGGTTACGGTGGCCGCTGCGTAGGGATCCAGAACGAGAAGATGGTGCACCACGACATCGTTGACGCGATCGAAAACATGAAGCGTCCGTTCAAAGGTGACTGGTTGGAAACGGCGAAAAAGCTGTACTAATCCGCCCCTGATGCTGCTAAGCGGGCGCGGTATATACGGCGCCCCTTCGGGCGAACATGTTCGCCTCTACAAGTTCAGCCGCATTGGCACTTGGTCATCAATCTCGAGCCTCCGTTTTGGAGGCTTTTTTTTATCAGTAGCCGCTATATTCCAGAATGGTCTAGTACAACATTTTTTATTCTTTAATTGTGAGGGAAGTTTCTGGCAGGCTTTGATGCTAAATCAACCGCTTGAGGTTGCGTCATTTTCTGGGGGAACGGCAATGCAAAAATGGGGTGTGGGTCTGACTTTACTGCTGTTGGCATCGGGTGCTATGGCGAAAGATATTCAACTGCTGAACGTCTCATACGATCCTACGCGTGAGTTCTACCAGGAATATAACACGGCGTTTGGTAAGTATTGGCAGCAGCAGACTGGCGATAAGGTTACCGTGCGTCAGTCACACGGCGGTTCCGGCAAGCAGGCGACCTCGGTGATTAACGGCATCGAAGCGGATGTGGTCACGCTGGCGCTGGCATACGACGTGGACGCGATTGCCGAACGTGGTCGTATTGATAAAGCGTGGATCAAGCGCCTGCCAGACAACTCAGCACCTTATACCTCGACCATCGTTTTCCTGGTGCGTAAGGGCAACCCAAAACAGATCCATGATTGGGCTGACCTGGTGAAGCCCGGCGTGTCGGTTATTACACCGAACCCGAAAACCTCTGGCGGTGCTCGTTGGAACTATCTCGCCGCATGGGGCTATGCTCTGCACAAGAACGGTGGCGATCAAGCCAAGGCTCAGGAGTTCGTCAAAGAGCTGTACCGCAATGTGGAAGTGTTGGATTCCGGCGCACGTGGCGCAACCAATACCTTCGTTGAGCGCGGCATCGGTGATGTGCTGATCGCTTGGGAAAACGAAGCCTTGCTGGCAGAGAAAGAGCTGGGTAAAGACAAATTTGAAATCATTACTCCGAGCGAATCCATTCTGGCCGAACCGACGGTATCGGTGGTGGACAAGGTCGTTGATAAACGCGGCACCCGTGATGTGGCCACGGCTTATCTGAAGTATCTGTATTCCCCGGAAGGTCAGACCATTGCGGCCAACAACTACTACCGTCCGCGTGATGCAGCCGTTGCAGCCAAATTCGCCGAGCAGTTCCCAAAACTGAAGCTGTTCACCGTGGATGATACTTTTGGCGGCTGGACTGAAGCGCAGAAGGTGCACTTTGCCACCGGCGGGATCTTTGACGAAATCAGCAAGCGCTGATCGCTAATCCACAGCAATAAAAACTGGTTCGCCTGGACCAAAGCCCTGACTGTAAGGTTAGGGCTTTGAACATTATTCATTGCCGATTTCCCTTATTCGTTCAATAACCGGATTAACATCGTTGCTTACGTACTCCATAGTGCTTAGGTAAATAATATTTTCTTTATCAAATCCATTCCGATAGAACTGAAAGCGTAAGCCGGGTGCGCAAACCAGTAATTGAGCTTTTTGCTCTATAAGTTTCTCGATGTTTGACTCAGTGTCATCCTGCTCAACAAGCCAGTTGAGATCCTCTTTGTCTAGCCGTTCTTGTAGGGCGGTAATGTATTTGTCTTCCTGGTAAAACCCGAATAAACCTCCACCGGCACCTTGTAACGGTGAGCGACCCAAGGTAGGGCTAGATCTATAAATAAAGTAAATTTTTTTACGTGCCATTATTATCCCCATGAATTATAGATAGTTACTGCGCACCACCTTGAATGATATTGAGATTTATTATCAATATTAACGTGGAAATGCATCTAAAAATCATGGTGTCAGGCCATAAATGTGATCTACAACCACCCTTAATGAATTCCTTTGCGTGTTTTAGGGGATTGTTGCTGACAATTAAAGAGATCAAAAAAACCGGCTGGCGCCGGTTTCATACTATTGGACCCCGGAAAACCGGGGTTTTGTTATTTCAGGCCGGATAAAATCAGGCTTTTTTCGCTTGGGCAGCGGCTTTGACGATCACGGCGAAAGCGTCAGCTTTCAGTGATGCGCCGCCAACCAGCGCGCCGTCGATGTCTGGCTGAGCAAACAGCTCTGCGGCGTTCTTATCGTTCACGGAACCGCCGTACTGGATGATCACTTCGGCTGCTACCGCAGCATCTTGCTTGGCGATATGGTCACGGATAAATTTGTGCACTGCCTGAGCTTGCGCTGGGGTGGCAGATTTACCGGTACCGATAGCCCACACTGGCTCATAAGCGATGACGGTGCCTTTGAACGCTTCAGCGCCCTGGGTTTTCAGCACGGCGTCGATCTGGCGCGCACAAACTTCTTCGGTTTTACCCGCTTCGTTTTCTGCTTCGGTTTCACCGATGCACAGCACTGGGATCAGGCCAGCGGCTTTCAGCACGGCAAATTTCTCGGCGATCGCTGCGTCGGTTTCTTTGTGATAGGTACGGCGCTCTGAGTGGCCGATGATGATGTATTCAGCACCTACGTCTTTGAGCATGGTGGCAGAAACTTCACCGGTGAAGGCGCCAGACAGGTTGATGTCGACGTTCTGTGCGCCCAGAGCGATGCGGCTGCCACCCAGCTCGTGCTTGGCCAGATCCAGATACATGACTGGAGGTGCGATGGCAACGCCACAACCGTCAACGCTGCTCAGTTCTTTACGCAAGGCGGCGATCAGTTCGTTAACCATGTGAACGCTGCCGTTAAGCTTCCAGTTACCCATTACTAATGGATGACGCATGTGTTTTCCTCCAAAAAGGGGACGCGAGAGTCTAAATGACAACTGCCGGACTGGCAGTTTACCTGCCCAACAGTATAGAGATGAATCAGTGCAAAGGCTTTGCTTTTTGTCATTAATTGCTGGGGTATCAGGGTTCAGATAGCGTTAGCTTAATCGGTTCAACGGCGAAGGTTACCCCCTTATCGCCGTTATCTGCCACCACATAGCGTATTGCCCCGACCTGTTGCTGGTAGAAGTAGGAGCCTTTGCCTTTTTCCAGCAGGTTGTTCACCTTGATAATGCTTTCTTCCACGGTGAGTGCCGGTTCAAACTGACGGCTCAGGGCCGCCATGTAGTTCACCGCGATGGCTTTGGCTGCTTTTTCTTCGCCATCCTGCAACAGCAAATGGGTAAGTTGCATGGTTTTAATCTTACCGGTGCCCTTTTCCAACGCGGTAGAGGCGTACAGGTTTTCGTTAATCTTACTGGCCGCGCGGGTCAGCAAAGGAGAGTCATCCTCTCTGGAGGGGACGACGCGAAACTCACCAATCGGCAGCGTTGGGTTGTCGCGGTTGTATTTTTCGCGAAATTGCACCACCGTCAGATCGAAGGTGGGCGCGCCAGCCAGTAAATAGGGCGCGTTCGCCGGAGCTTCGGTAGGCGTATCCGGTGGATCGGCCCAAGCACTGCCGATAGGGAAACACAGGCAGGCTATAACGATGATTTTTTTCAGCATGGTATACGGCATCGGTAACAAAGATGACTCCGATTAAAACGATAACCCGGGTGAATTGTCAAAAATTCCTCGTGCTTGTCGTTTGCTGACGCAAGGCGGTGCGATGGTCTGCGTTTTGCCGGGGCTAGCTCAACCCGGTATGGCCTATGTTACACTGCGGCGCAGAATATGGGCAGGCCAAGAGTGCATGAATCGATGAGCTTACAGCAATGGTGTTTTTCCTTTAAGGGCCGCATCGGGCGGCGCGACTTCTGGATCTGGATGGCAGTCTGGGTGGTGCTGATGGCAGTGGCTTTCACGCTGGCCAACTACGATGTGGTGGCGATCCAGACCATCGCCTTTTGCATTGTGGCGCTGTTGTGGCCAACGGCGGCGGTGCTGGTCAAGCGCCTGCACGATCGTAATAAAAAGGGTTGGTGGGCGTTGCTTTTGATCCTGGCGTGGATATTGGCGGCAGGTAATTGGCAGATGTTGGCGCCGGTCTGGCAATGGGGCGTGGGGCGTTTTATTCCAACGCTGATTGTGGTGATGATGGCGATCGATCTGGGCGCTTTTCTTGGCACTCCTGGGGATAACCGATTCGGGCCAGAGGCCGAACCGGTAAAATTCCGCTGAACTACCAGTAATGCTCGCTGGTGATATGGCCCGGCTTACGGCGCAGATGTTTGCGCATCTGGTACTTCTCTTTCAGCGTTTGCTGGGTATCTCGCACCATCTGCGGGTTGCCGCACAGCATCACATGGCTGGTTTCGGCATCCAGGGTCAAACCAACTGCCGCTTCCAGTCGGCCGTCTTCCAGCAGAGCAGGAACGCGCCCGGTCAATGAGCCAGCCACCTCTTCGCGGCTGACCACGGTTTGAATGCGTAGTTTGCCGTTAAAACGCTGTTGCAGCTGCTGCATCAGTGGCAGGTAGCTGAGATCGCGAGCAAATCGTGCAGCGTGCACCAGCACCAGGTTGTTGAAGCGCTCCAGATCTTTGCCTTCTTGCAGGATCGACAGATAAGGGCCGATGGCGGTGCCGGTCGCCAACATCCATAGGGTGTCGCAGTCTGGCACTTCTTCGAGCACAAAGAATCCGGCGGCTTCTTTGGTGACCATCACCTCCGCTCCGGGCTGCAACTGATGGAGGCTTGGGCTGAGTTTTCCTTCTGGCACTGTGACCAGATAAAACTCCAGGTTGGGATCGCTGGGGGCATTAACATAAGAATAGGCGCGCTGAACGCGCTCGCCGCCTATTTCTAGTGACAGCTTGGCAAACTGCCCGGCGGTGAAACTGTCGATCGGGGCATTGACGGTGATGCTGAACAAGCCATCGGTCCAATGTTGTACCCCTGTCACTTTGCCATTAACCCATTCAGCCATACTTTTAACGCTCCCGTGGTCGGATCAAATAAGCACAATGTCGTGAGCCGGAGATGGCATGCGCGGTACGTTCTATCCGGTAGCCTTTACCAAACAGGCGATGGAACAGCTGCAGTTCGGAGTTGCACAGGTTGCTGCAAGTATGGGCCGCCACGCCGATCGGACAGTGGTTTTCCACCAGCAACATGCCCTGCGGGCTTTCCAACAGTTCCGCCATATAGCCGTCACGCTGGCGTAGGTTAACCAGGCGGTTGAGCTTGCTGAGATGGTCTTCTTCCTCTGCCAGCTCATCGGCGTACCGGTGATAGAGTTTATCCTCGCGCGCCCGGATCAGCTTTTCTATGCCTTCGGCACCGAACAGCTCATGTGCAGACTCCAGCAGGATCGCCGAAAGCCGATCGTGTCCGTCGGCAAACTGGGCATGGCCCTGTTGGGTCAAAGACCAGTAACGCGTCGGGCGGCCTACTTTGGCGCGCGTTTCCTCGTAGCAAACCAGCTCACGTTGTTCAAGGGATTGCAGATGCTGGCGGATCCCCATCGGCGTGATTTCCAGCCGCTCTGCCAGCATTTTGGCAGAATGAGGACCCAAGGTTTTTAACTGCAATAAAATCAGCTCTGGTGTTTTCATAAAACCCAAATCCCTGTGGCGGTATCTTATTTCAAGTTGATGGAAATAATTATCGATTAAGTGTTAAAGCTAATCTGATGCAAGTTTATCATTTTTAACTCTTTCCCGTTATGACAACAGATACGTACAGTTTCATTTACGAGACTGGTAGCGATAGGTGCCAGTGTGACGGCGATCTATATTTGCCCGAAACTCGCTAAAAAAATCAGATTTGTTAGCTTATGCGACGCTGAGAAGCTGCTCTGTGGTTCCCCCTGGGATATTAGGCGGGGTTGAGTGTCGCAAGACTGAATAAGTTAATGAAGATAATGAGAAAAGTTGAGAACTTCCACCTGCTGGTGATGCTGATCCTGCTGGTTGCCGTCGGTCAGATGGCGCAAACCATTTATGTACCTATCATCGCCGATATTGCCCGCGATCTCTCGGTGCCCTCCGGCTCCGTGCAGCGCGTTATGGCGGCTTATCTGCTGACCTACGGCTTCTCGCAGCTGATCTACGGACCGCTTTCCGATCGCATTGGCCGCCGCCCGGTGATCCTGGCTGGCATGATGATTTTCCTGCTTGGTGCCTTGGGCGCTTTGCTGGCCAACAGCCTATCGATGTTGGTAGCCGCCAGCGCGGTTCAGGGTATGGGCACCGGCGTGGCGGGCGTGATGGCCAGAACCATGCCGCGCGATCTGTATGCAGGCACTTCCCTACGTTATGCCAATAGCCTGCTGAATATGGGCATTCTGGTCAGCCCGCTGTTGGCTCCGGTGATTGGCGGGGGATTGGCGATGATGTTTGGCTGGCGGGCTTGTTATGGCTTCCTGCTGGTGTTGTGCGCCGGTGTAGCGTTTGCCATGTTCCGCTGGTTGCCGGAAACCCGGCCGCAGCAAACGGAAAAACGCCGTATGCTTTCCAGCTTCCGCCAACTGCTGGCGGACGGCACCTTCAGCTGCTATCTGGTGATGTTGATCGGTGCTCTGGCCGGTATCGCCGTCTTTGAAGCCAGCTGTGGCGTGTTGATGGGCGGAGTGTTGGGCCTGAGCGGTTTGACCGTCAGTATCCTGTTTATCTTGCCGATCCCGGCGGCGTTCTTTGGTGCCTGGTATGCCGGGCGTGACGGCAAATCCTTCCACAGCCTGATGTGGCATTCGGTGATCAGTTGCCTGTTGGCCGGGCTGATGATGTGGATCCCTGGTTGGTTCGGGGTGATGAATATCTGGACGCTGATCGTGCCTGCGGCGTTGTTCTTCTTCGGTGCCGGGATGCTATTCCCCTTGGCGACCACCGGTGCGATGGAGCCGTTCCCTTATCTGGCCGGGGCGGCGGGTGCCCTGGTGGGCGGCATGCAGAATATGGGGTCTGGCCTGGCAACCTGGCTGTCAGCCATGCTGCCACAAACCGGGCAGTTCAGCCTTGGCTTGCTGATGTTTGCCATGGCGTTGTTGATTTTGCTGTGCTGGTGGCCGCTATCGAGCCGTATGCAGCATCAGGGACATACCGCCTGATAGAGACGGGGCGCGCTCTGCGCCCCTAGGCGTTAAAGCAGGAATTCGTGCAGCGCTGCGTCTTTGCGATCCAGATAGTGGGTCGAACGGATGCGGCGGATAGTGCGCGATTTGCCCCGAATTAACAGGGTTTCGGTGGTGGCCATATTGCCTTTGCGGCTTATGCCCTCCAGCAGATCGCCCTTGGTGATGCCGGTTGCGGCAAAGATCACGTTATCGTTGCGCGCCATTTCATCCAGCACCAACACCTTACCGGCTTCGATGCCCATTTCTTTACAGCGGGCCAGCTCCTGCTCGCCAATACGGCGATTATCTTCGTTATCCCCTTTGACCTGATGGCGAGCCAGCAGGCGGGCTTGCATATCGCCATCCAGCGCACGGATCACCGCAGCGGAGATCACGCCTTCCGGTGCGCCACCGATGCCGTACATCACATCCACTTCGCTTTCCGGCATACAGGTCAGGATCGACGCGGCGACATCACCGTCGGGAATAGCGAAAACCTTCACCCCGAGCTGCTGCATTTCTGCGATCACCGCATCGTGGCGCGGTTTAGCCAACGTGATCACCGTTAGCTCCGTCAGTGGCTTGCCTAGGCAGGCAGCGATGTTGTTCAGGTTGGTGGCTAGCGGCAAGTTGAGGTCGATCACTCCACGCGCCTGCGGGCCGACGACCAGTTTTTCCATGTACATATCAGGAGCGTGCAAGAAGGTGCCACGATCGCCTACCGCCAGGACCGCCAGCGCATTGGATTGCCCCATTGCGGTCATGCGTGTGCCTTCGATGGGATCGACGGCAATATCCACCGCATCGCCCAGCCCGGTACCGACGTTTTCGCCGATATACAGCATCGGGGCTTCATCAATCTCACCTTCACCGATCACGATCCGGCCATCAATATCCACCCTGTTGAGCATAATGCGCATGGCATTGACGGCAGCACCGTCGGCGGCGTTTTTGTCGCCGCGTCCCAACCATTTATAACCCGCAAGTGCGGCGGCTTCGGTAACGCGGGAAAATTCGATGGCTAATTCACGTTTCATGGCAAACCTGTCAGTGAGAAAAGGGAAGAAAATATCGGCAAAGTTTACCACAGGGGGGAGGTGGCAGGGCGAGGCAAAAAAAACGCTGCCCGAAGGCAGCGCTGTTGCAGGGTAAAACGAATCAGTCGTGATCTTCCCAGGCTTGCGCACGAGCCACGGCCTTTTTCCAGCCGCTGTAACGGAAATTACGCTCGGTAGTTTCGATACCCGGACGGAATTCACGCTCGATGTTGGCTTTGCTCTTCACTTCATCCAGATCGCTCCAGTAGCCAATCGCCAGCCCGGCCAGATAGGCCGCGCCCAACGCCGTCACTTCACGCACCTCAGGACGCTCAACACGGGTGCCGAGGATATCGGACTGGAACTGCATCAGGAAGTTGTTGGCTACCGCACCACCGTCTACACGCAGCGATTGCAGACGGGTATTGGCATCGGCCTGCATAGCATCCAGCACGTCGCGGGTCTGGTAGGCGATAGACTCCAGCGTGGCGCGGATGATGTGGTTGCTGTTGACGCCGCGGGTCAGGCCGAAGATAGCGCCACGGGCATACGGGTCCCAGTAGGGGGCACCCAGGCCGGTAAAGGCGGGCACCACGTAGACGCCATTGCTGTCTTTGACCTTGGTGGCGAAGTATTCGGAGTCGGCGGCATCGCTGATCAGTTTTAGCTCGTCGCGCAGCCACTGGATAGAGGCACCGCCAATAAACACCGCACCTTCCAGCGCATAGTTCACTTCGCCGCGTGGGCCGCAGGCGATGGTGGTCAGCAAGCCGTGGCTGGAGCGTACTGCCTCTTTGCCGGTATTCATCAACAGGAAGCAGCCGGTGCCGTAGGTGTTTTTCGCCATACCCGGCTGGACGCAGAGTTGGCCATACAGCGCCGCCTGCTGGTCACCGGCGATCCCGGCGATAGGAATACGCGTCCCGCCTTTACCCCCGATGTTGGTCTGGCCATACACTTCGGAAGAAGGACGGACTGCTGGCAGCATGGCGCGTGGGATGTCCAGCGCTTCCAGCATACGATCGTCCCAGTCCAGCTCATGGATGTTGAACATCATGGTACGCGAGGCGTTGGTGTAGTCGGTCACGTGAACCCGCCCTTGGGTCATCTTCCACACCAGCCAGGTGTCGACGGTACCAAACAGCAGTTCACCGCGCTTGGCACGTTCGCGCGCGCCTTCGACGTGGTCGAGGATCCATTTGACCTTGGTACCCGAGAAGTAAGGGTCAACCACCAGGCCGGTATTGTGGCGGATATACTCTTCCAGGCCATCACGCTTGAGTTTTTCACAGATGTCGGCGGTGCGACGGCACTGCCAGACGATCGCGTTATAAATCGGCTTACCGGTCTCTTTTTCCCAGACGATGGTGGTTTCACGCTGGTTGGTAATGCCGATCCCGGCGATTTGGTCAGAACTGATATCGGCCTTGGCCAGCACTTCGACCAAGGTGGAACTTTGTGAGGACCAGATTTCCATCGGGTCGTGCTCTACCCAGCCGGCCTTCGGGTAGATCTGCGTAAATTCACGCTGTGAAACCGCAACAATATTGGCATCGTGATCGAGCACTACGGCACGTGAACTGGTGGTTCCCTGGTCGAGGGCGACAATGTATTTTTTTTCGGTTGTCATAATTTTGAGTCCTACTGTGGTTAACCGTTTAAAGCCGTGCCAATCACGCTTTACGTTGTTCTGGTTTAGTGGCGGGTTGCTCTTCCTCGAAGCAAACGTCACAAGGCAGATGGCGACCAATCAGCGCGCGATAACCAAAGGCGCCCAAACCTGCACCGACGATAGGGCCGAAGATAGGCACCAGGAAGTAAGGGATGTCGCGAGCGCCGGTGAAGGCCACGTTGCCCCAGCCCGCCAGGTAGGCGAACAGTTTCGGGCCAAAGTCACGCGCCGGGTTCAGTGCAAAGCCGGTTAATGGTCCCATAGAGGCACCGATGACGGCAATCAGAATACCGATCAACAGCGGTGCCAGCGGGCCGCGTGGAATGCCGTTGCCGTCGTCTGTCAGCGCCAGGATCAGGCACATCAGGATGGCGGTGATCACGGTTTCTACCAGGAAGGCCTGGCCGACGGAGATATGTGCGTTGGGATAAGTCGAGAAAATGCCGGCCAATTCGAGGCTTTCGTTGCTGCCACGTACCATCTGGTGGGCGGCTTCAAAATCGAAGAACAGACTGTAATACAGCCCGTAGACCAGTGCTGCCGCGCAAAAGGCCCCCGCAATCTGCGCAACAATGTAAGGGAGTACTTTGCGTCCATCAAAGCAGGCGAACAGCCACAGCGCGAGCGTGACGGCCGGGTTCAGGTGAGCACCGGAAATGGCGGCGGTCAGATAGATGGCCATCGCCACCCCCAGGCCCCAAATGATGCTGATTTCCCACTGGCCGAAGCTGGCACCTGCCAGTTTCAGCGCTGCCACACAGCCTACGCCAAAGAAAATCAACAGACCGGTGCCGAGGAATTCAGCGATGCACTGGCCTTTTAAGGTCGGACTGATGGTTTGGCTCATAATATTATTGTCCTGCAGACGACGGTTATAGGTTATCTAGGCTTGGCGCGTTGGCGTTTTGGCCTTGAGCTACAGAGTTTTTCTTCACGTCCTCTTATCGGTCGAGGATGTGATGTAAATTTATCGTTAACGAGCATAAACGAGAAATAGCGAAATCAAAATGTGTGTACTTCGTCATAAAATTGAGCGAATTCGCGTTGTTCGGTGTTCTTTCTGCGCCATAAAACGGTGATCTGACCAGTTATTTTGTCTCTATTTGTTAACAACCCTGCCGTTTGGCAGCGGTGACTTTCAGCTTTGACCGATAGCCAGGGTAGGAAAATTGCAACAGAGTGCGCGTTGGGTCGGTATGTTGCTAGACACTGGGGGGCTGGCTACTTACAATCGTTTTTATTGCGGGAAAGGTTTTATCGAAACAGGCGCTGGGCCTGTTGGTTACGCGAGCATATTCGCAGTCGCTGCAGCTAAGGTTGCGGCGCTACTTATGGATGTACGCCTTGCTATCATGAGGGGACTGAAGAATGTCATTTGAAGTATTTGAAAAACTGGAAGCAAAAGTTCAGCAGGCGATCGATACCATCACGCTGTTGCAGATGGAAATTGAAGAGCTGAAAGAGAAAAACAATTCCCTGTCTCAGGAAGTTCAGAGCGCTGCGGGTAACCACGAGTCACTGGTCCGTGAAAACCAGCAGTTGAAAGAAGAGCAGCACGTGTGGCAAGATCGCCTGCGCGCATTGCTGGGTAAAATGGAAGAAGTCTGATCCATTAGCACCAACGAAAAGGGCGCCTCAGGCGCCCTTTGTCATTTTCTGCGGTTACTCGATATCGAGCGGGTCTTCTGAAAGGATGATGCCGGTGTTGTCGGCATACAGATGATCGCCAGAGAAGAAGGTCACACCGCCAAAATTCACGCGGATATCACTTTCGCCTATCGCTTCGCTGGTGGCTCCTACCGGGATCGCTGCCATCGCCTGAATGCCGATGTCCAGTTCTTCCAGATCGTCCACCTGGCGCACCGCACCGTAAACCACGATGCCTTCCCATTCGTTCTGAGTCGCCAGACGGGCCAGCTCCGCGTCGATCAGGGCACGGCGTACCGAGCCGCCGCCGTCGATCACTAACACGCGGCCACGGCCGTTTTCTTCGAGCAGTTCAAACAGCAGGCCGTTATCCTCGAAGCATTTCACCGTAGTGATTTGCCCGCCAAATGAAGTACGCCCGCCAAAGTTGGAGAACAGAGGCTCAACTACGTTGACCTCTTCCTGATAGATATCGCAAAGTTCGGAAGTATCGTATTTCATAGGATTTTACGTCTGTTTGCCGCTGGAATAACCAGTATATCCCTTTATTCGCCCCGTTGGCAAAATCATCAGTGCCAGGATGCGTTCTGGTACGCAAGTCTCAACTAACTGAGCACTACGCCAATAGCAAACAGTACGTTGGCGAGCAAGGCGGCCTTGACCATATGTTCCAGCATCGGACGCATACCGACGGCCGTAGGGTCACGTAAGACACGCATACCGTGGCGATACAGAAACGGGATGGCCAGCACAAACAGCCAGCCCCACAGGCTGTGCAGGTTAAGCAGGGTGAACAGGGCAAAGCAGACCACGGCGGCGATCAGCAGCGTTGCGTGGTAATAGCGCGCATTCTGTGGGCCAAGGCGGACGGCCAGGGTATTTTTGCCGTTAGCGCGGTCACTTTCGATATCGCGCAGATTATTGATGTTCAACACCGCCGCCGCGAGCAGGCCACAGGCGGTGGCTGGCAACATCACGACGCTATCGAAAGTGTGAGTCTGTAGATAGTAGGTGCCTGCCACGCTGAGCCAGCCGAAAAACACCAATACCGAAATATCCCCCAGCCCCAGATAACCGTAAGGTTTGGTGCCCACGGTATAGGTAATGGCCGCGATAATCGCTAGCCCGCCCAGCACCAGGAAGCCCACTACATCGCTAGGTTTTTCACAGGCGACGGCGATTAGCCAGCAACCGGAAATGGCGATCAGCACCACCGTCAGCATCAAGGCCCGTTTCATCTGGCTTTGGGTGATCATGCCCTTTTGCATGCCGCGCAACGGACCGATACGGTCTTCTTTATCGCTGCCTTTTACCGCATCGCCGTAATCATTGGCCAGGTTGGAGAGGATCTGCAGCAGACCTGCGGTCAGCAGAGCCAACAGCGCCACGCCGGGCTTCAGGCTGCCCTGCCAGGCAGCGATCGCGGAACCGACAACGATGGAGGCAAAGGCCAATGGCAGGGTTCGTGGTCGTAAACTTTCCAGCCAGGCTCTGGCCGGGGTGGTGGTGGTTGATGAGCTCATATTTCGCTTCAGTAAGTCAAAAGACGGTGTCCGTTAAAAATAAATGTGGGAGGCAATGCCTCCCACAAAGATAACTGACAGGACAGTGATAGAGCGATTATAGGATAAAACGACTCAGATCTTCATCCGCTACCAGTTCATCCAGATGATTGCGCACGTATTCCGCGTCAATTGTAATGGATTGGCCGCCAATTTCACTCGCATCGTACGAAATATCTTCCATCAGACGCTCCAGTACGGTGTGCAAACGACGTGCGCCGATGTTTTCGGTGCTTTCGTTAACCTGCCAGGCGGCTTCAGCGATGCGGCGGATACCGTCAGCGGTGAAATCGATGGTGACGCCTTCGGTAGCCATCAACGCTTTGTACTGCTCGGTAAGCGATGCGCTTGGCTCGGTCAGGATACGTTCAAAATCTTCCGTGGTCAGCGCTTGCAGCTCAACGCGGATTGGCAGACGGCCTTGCAGTTCCGGGATCAGGTCGGAAGGGCTGGCCGTCTGGAACGCGCCAGAGGCGATAAACAGAATGTGATCGGTTTTTACCATGCCGTGCTTGGTTGATACCGTACAGCCTTCCACCAGCGGCAGCAGGTCGCGTTGGACGCCCTCGCGGGACACGTCCGGGCCGGAGCTCTGGCCGCTGCGCTTACAGATTTTGTCGATCTCATCGATAAACACGATACCGTGCTGCTCAACGGCTTCCACCGCCTGCTCTTTCAGCTCTTCCGGGTTTACCAGCTTGGCCGCTTCTTCTTCGATCAGCAGCTTGAAGGCTTCCTTGATCTTCACTTTACGCGGTTTCTGCTTCTGCCCACCGAGGTTTTGGAACATCGATTGCAACTGGTTGGTCATCTCTTCCATGCCCGGAGGAGCCATGATTTCCACGCCCATCGGGGCCGAAGCCAGATCGATTTCGATTTCTTTATCGTCCAGCTGACCTTCACGCAGTTTCTTACGGAATGCCTGGCGAGCGGCAGAAGGCTCATTCTGCTCTTCTGCCTGGCCCCAGTTGTTCTTGGCCGGTGGGATCAGCACGTCGAGAATGCGTTCTTCTGCCATCTCTTCCGCACGGGTGCGGTTTTTCTCGATCGATTGCAGACGCACCATTTTCACGGCGGCATCGGTCAGGTCGCGGATGATAGAGTCCACTTCTTTACCTACATAGCCTACTTCGGTGAACTTGGTGGCTTCTACCTTGATGAAGGGAGCGTTGGCCAGTTTAGCCAGACGACGGGCGATCTCGGTTTTACCGACGCCGGTTGGGCCGATCATCAGAATATTTTTTGGGGTCACTTCGTGACGCAGCATCTCGTTGAGCTGCATCCGGCGCCAGCGGTTGCGCAGGGCAATGGCGACAGCACGTTTGGCTTTGTTTTGGCCGATGATGTAGCTGTCCAGTTCGCTGACGATCTCGCGCGGGGTCATTTCAGACATGGTATTCGATCCTTACGCTTTGGAAGGCAATTCTTCAATGGTGTGACAATGGTTGGTGTAAATACAGATGTCGCCGGCGATGGTCAGGGATTTCTCCACGATTTCGCGGGCGCTCATTTCGGTATTTTCCAACAGCGCGCGGGCGGCCGACTGGGCATAAGGGCCACCGGAGCCGATCGCAATCAAATCATTTTCTGGCTGAATCACGTCACCGTTACCGGTGATGATCAGCGAGGCATTCTCATCGGCTACCGCCAGCAGGGCTTCCAGCTTGCGTAGCATGCGGTCGGTACGCCAGTCTTTCGCCAGCTCAACGGCCGCTTTCACCAGATGGCCCTGGTGCATCTCCAGCTTGCGCTCGAACAGTTCGAACAGGGTAAAAGCGTCAGCCGTACCCCCGGCGAAACCGGCAATCACTTTGTCGTTATACAGGCGACGGACTTTTTTGACGTTGCCCTTCATTACCGTGTTGCCCAGTGTGGCCTGGCCATCGCCACCGATCACTACCTGGCCGTTGCGGCGTACGCTTACAATTGTTGTCACGAGCAGACCCTCGTTGCGGACGGAAAGAAGTCCCCGCAGCCTCTGCGTTGGCAGAGACTACGAGGCATATTGAGACTATAGATGGGGGGAGATTGACGCTTTTCAACCCCCGACGGAGAGGGGAATGCAACTTGACATGCCAATGCCCTTCAGGCGCGACAGGGTTTTGTCTGCAGCAGCGCGGCTGCTGTATGGGCCGAGCATCACACGATTCCAGCCACCGCCTGCGGTGACCCGGCTTTCAACCCCTTCAAACGCCAGTTGTGCCCGTACCGACTCGGCCTGATCGGCTGCGCGGAACGAACCACATTGCACCATCCACTTCTGCTTCGACTCAGGTTTGGTTTCCGGCTTGGCCGCTTCCGTTTTTACTTCTTGTTTCACTTCAGGCTGACGGGTCTGCACTGGCGGAGTCACGGCCTGTGGTTTTGGTTGCTGTACCTGCGGCTTCGGCTGCTGTACCGGTTGCTGCTGCACGGGTGCTGCGCCGTTGTTGAACGGGTTGCGAGGCTGAGTGACCTGCTGTTGCTGCACCGGTGGTGCTATCTGCTGCTGTACCTGTTGTTGCCGCCCACCGTTACGCAGCTGTGAAGGATCGTTGTAAGGCACTTCAGACAGCTGCGTTGGGCGCTGCTGCATATCGGCCTGCATCTGCTCCAGCAATTGGCGCTGTTCGTCGGTCAACTGAGTTTTGGAATTGACCTCTCCCCCGGCCGTTGGCTCGGTAGGTGTCTTGACGCCGATCTGGCGGTTCTCCAGCTCTTTGATGTAACGCCAACGCTCTTCCGGCTTCGGTGGCAGACCGTTGCCCGGGCGTGTGCCATGCGTAGGCAACATCGGTGTTTCATCCGGTTTGTTGTGGGTAATGAAATAAAGACCACCGATAAAGACAACCAGAATGGCGACGGCAAGCGCCACCACGGTTTTGGATACCTTTGGAGAACTGCGTTTTTTACGGCTGGGGGTCTTGCGCCGCGCTGCTCCTGAGCGCCCGCGGCCTACATAGTCTCTCTGTGCCACTATAATTCCGCTGTGTCGTGATGAGGTTAAAACCTATCCTCTAGCTATTTTATCGGCCATTTTGCATCAGCTTACTGCCCTGTAGGTGTAGGCAGGCTCCGGGGAGCGGTTCTGGCAAAATGACCACAACAATAATCATTACGCCGGTTTGGCCGGCGCTGGGTCTGCCATGTTACTTAACCCGAAAATATTTGACTAGCGTTTAGGGGCCGCGGTGCTGCCTCTGATGATCAGTTCACTGTCCAGTAGCCGGGAACCGCTGTTCACGGTTTGCCCATGCAACTGTTCCAGCAGCAGCAACATTGCCTGCTGGCCAATCTGGAAGCGGGGCTGTGCCACGGTGGTCAGCGGTGGATCGCAATACTGTGCCAGCTTGATATCGTCAAAGCCGACAATCGACAGATCCTGCGGTACCCGCAAGCCCAGCTTTTTCGCCTGGGACAATACGCCGATCGCCATGACGTCGCTGTGACAAAAGACCGCCGTTGGCGGTTTCGGCAGCGCCATCAGTGAGGCTAACGCCTGCGCACCGGCTTCGTAGGTGAAGTCACCCCGGGTAATATAGCTGCTTTCGACGGTAATGCCATTACGGCGTAGCGCCTGAATGTAGCCTTGCAACCGATAATGGCTCAGCGGCATCTGCTCTGGTCCGGCGATACAGGCGATCTGTTTATGGCCAAGCTGGTGCAGATAATGTACGGCTTCAAACGCGGCGGTCAGGTTGTCGATATGCACCGTTGGCAGTTCCAGCTCCGGTGCAAACTCGTTGGCCATCACCATTGGAGGCAGGTTGCGCTGTTCTTCCTTGCTGGCGTCGAAAGGCAGGTTGGAGCCGAGCAGCAGCATGCCATCAATTTGTTTGGTGATGATCAGGTTAACGAAGGTGCGTTCCTGCTGGTTCTGCTGTGCACAGTCGCCGATCAGGACCAGATAACCCTGCTGCGCTGCCGTTTGCTCGATCCCCTGGATCACGTCGGCGAAAAACGGATCGCAGATGTCCGGGACGATCACCAGGATAGTGCGGGATTCATTGCGTTTGATATTGCGTGTCAGGGCATGAGGGGAGTAACCCACGGCCAGCACGGCCTGTTCTACTTTCTGGCGCGTTGGCGTTGACACCTTTTCCGGATTCATCAGCGCACGCGACACGGTTGCCGTGGAAACGCCGGCCATTTCGGCAACGTCTTTCATGGTCGCCATGGGTAATTCTTGCTTGTGTTCCAACGCCTTTCTCCTTGCGTCAGCACCCGGCTAACGCGGTTACTTCAGTTTGCTCACAAATTCTGGCATGCAGTGGTGGTGGTGTTATTTTTAGCGTCATCCACATTCAAGCATTCCATTGCCTGGCTGAAAAAATGCCTTCACCGACATTCTAAACAGATTACGGGCCGCTTTTGTTACCTAATTTGCATGAAAAGTGTGACGCAGGAAGGTTTTTTCGTGTTCGCTCGCAAATTGTGGTGTAAACGTTTGCTTTTTACCGTGGAATTAAGAGTTTTCTTAATCAACTATCAATGGGATCAACGTCTAACGTCCATTTAACTTTACGCGCCTGAGGCAGGGTGCCAATCAATGGCAACGTGCTTTTTATCAGGTGCTGTAACAGTTTTCTGGACGGGTGTTGCAACAAGAGTTGCCAGCGGAAGCGACCCCCACGTTTGGGTTGCAGGGCGGGAACCGGGCCCATGACCCACAGCGAATCATCCTTCAGCGGGCTGGCTTCCAACAGATTGCGTAGCTGCTGTAAGAACAGCGGTGCCTGCTGGTTATCGTGATCTTCCGAACGCACGATGATGTGGTTGGTGTAGGGCGGCAGGAAGACGCTGTTACGCTCGGCCAGGGTTTGCTTGGCAAAGGCGTCGTAGCCCTGTTGCAGCAGGATTTGCAGTAACGGATGTTCCGGGTGATGAGTTTGCAGCAGCACTTCGCCCTGTTTACCTGCCCTGCCGGCACGGCCTGAAACCTGAGTATAAAGCTGGGCAAAACGCTCGGCAGAACGGAAATCGGCGGAGAATAGCGCGCCGTCCACGTCGAGCAATGCCACCAGGGTGACATCCGGGAAGTGGTGGCCTTTGGCCAGCATTTGCGTGCCGATCAGGATACGCGGGCCGCCACGGTGAATATCGGCCAGATGCTGTTCCAGTGACCCCTTGCGGCTGGTGGTATCGCGATCGATACGGGTAATGGCGGTTTCCGGGAACAGGGGAGCCAGTTCATTCTCCAACTGTTCGGTACCGACGCCGACGGAAACCAGGTTGGTGGTACCGCACTGCGGGCACTGATGTGGCACCGGGCGCTGACTGTCGCAGTGGTGGCAGCGTAGCTGGCGTTGATGCTGGTGGAATGTATAGTAATGGTCGCAGCGCTGGCATTCGGCGATCCAACCACACTCATGGCACAGCAGCGCGGGGGCATAGCCACGGCGGTTAAGAAACAGGATCACCTGATTGCCGTTCTTCAGGTGGTGCTGCATGCTTTTCAGCAGGGGCTGAGAGAGCCCGACCTTCAGCGGCAGGCCTTTCAAATCGATCAGATGTTGGTTGGCCGGTTTGGCGTTGCCTGCCCGCTGGGTCAGTTTGAGCTGACGGTATTTGCCTAACTGCACGTTGTGCAGCGTTTCCAGCGCCGGCGTCGCCGAGCCCATTACCAGCGGGATGTTTTCGGCGTGAGCGCGGAACACCGCCAGATCGCGAGCGTGATAGCGCCAGCCTTCCTGCTGTTTATAGGAGCTGTCGTGTTCTTCGTCGATGATGATCACCCCAAGGCGCGAGAAGGGGGTGAACAACGCCGAACGGGTGCCGATCACAATGGCGGCTTCACCGCTGCGCGCGCGCAGCCAAACGGCCAGCCGTTCGCTGTCGTTCAGGCCGGAGTGCAGGACTTCTACCGGTGCGTTGAAGCGTTCGCGAAAGCGAGCGATGGTCTGCGGGGTCAGGCCGATCTCCGGCACCAACACCAGCGCCTGCTTACCTTTCGCCAGAATATTTTCCAGTACGCTGAGGTAAACCTCGGTTTTGCCGGAGCCAGTGACCCCGGCCAGCAGCCAGGCGGCAAACTGTTCGTCTTCACTGCGGATTGCGCCCACGGCGGTGGCCTGTTCGGTATTGAGCCGCAGCCGTTCACCGAGCACGGCAAAGCCTGGCCGCCAATCCTGCGTTGCTACCGTTTGCGAACGCAGGTCGATCAAGCCTTTTGTACGCAGCGCTTGGAGCGCGCTTTCCGTCAGTTCCAGTTCGCTCACCTGATGGCGATACACCGGGCGTTGTAGCAGCGCCGCCAGTGCCTGTTGCTGCTTTGGCGCACGCTTCAGACTTTCCGGCGGGGTTGCGCGCCCCTGTTCGGTAGCAAACCATTGCCACAGCGGGGCGGCCTCTGCGGGCTTACCCTGACGCAATAGAATGGGCAGCGCATGGAACAACACTTCACCGATCGGGTAATGGTAGTATTCGCTGGCCCACAGCAGGATGCGCCACAGGCTGGTAGTGAACAGCGAGTCGTTATCCAGCAGGCTATTGATGGGCTTGAGCCTTTCCAGCGGCAGTTCACTGCTCTCGCTGCTGCCGGTGATGATGCCTATCGCCCGTTGCTTTCCCCAAGGCACACTGACGCGCGCGCCGATGACCGGCTGCAGGCCTGCGGGCAGCAGATAATCGAAGGTGCGGGCAAGGGGAACCGGTAGAGCAACGTGTACAACAGGCATGTGGCTGTCCAGGTAGAAAAAAGTGTTGGCTAGTTTACACGGTAGGCTGGCAAATGTACGGATCCGATTGCGCGCTACATTTTATTCTGTATAATTTGCCGCCTTTGGTATAATCCCATATCAAAACCTATTATCAACCACGTGTGGTGTCTGGCGGAACAGGGCTGGATAGCGACACGGCCTTAACTGAGGTTCTCCCATGAAAAAAGGTATTCACCCTAAATACGACGAAGTTACTGCAAACTGCTCTTGCGGTAATGTGATCAAAATCCGCTCTACCGTGGGTCACGATCTGAACCTGGACGTTTGTGGCGAATGCCACCCGTTCTACACTGGCAAGCAGCGTGATGTTGCTACCGGTGGCCGCGTTGACCGCTTCAACAAGCGTTTCAGCGTACCAGGCGTTAAGAAATAAGTTTTCTTATCGTCAGATGAAAAAGGCGCCTTCGGGCGCCTTTTTTCGTTGTGTGCCGGGCATGCTCAGCACCTCGGGGGTGAAAGTCCCCTGTCCAGCATGGCTGATGGAAGCCATCTGTGAACCAGTCAATCTCAAGCAAGCCCTGAAAAGAGTGAAAGCCAATAACCGAACCGCCGTATACGGACCCGTATGTACGGTGGTGTGGAGGAGGCGCTCCGTGAGGAGTACCCCTATTCCGATTCTGTGACCCGTCCTGAATACCTGCGCCTAATACCGCGACACTAAAGCCTGAAGCAGGTGGGGATGATGCAGGTTAGCCGACCGTTGAGCGCATGGATAATGAGATGGACGCTCCTACCACGGCATCGCAATGTGCCACAATTTGAGTGTCTAACCTCAACAGCAGGAGCGTCCAAATGAAAGTATCGACTCTT